>JAUYBT010000114.1 GCA_030692905.1 Bacteroidales bacterium | reverse complement strand
GGTTCTTAAGAACCAAAACATAATTTCGCTGAGAAATAAACTCTCCGGAATTGAAAAAAGAAGAGAGGCGAATATACCTGTCAGAAATTCAAAGAAGCCGGCTTATCCGAAATATGCTGCTGTTATTGCAGGGCTGGTTCTGATTGGAAGCATTACTATGTTCCCGGGGAAAAATCTTAATAGTGAGGAGATCATTAACCGCTACTATAAAGCATACGAGCCCCCGACCACTCAAAGGTCAGGACAGTCCGGGACAAATGCTGATTTCACTCTGGCCCTGGAGTATTACAATACCCACGACTACCAGAATGCTGCAATTCTTTTCAACAAAGTGGTTGAAAGTAACCCCAAAGACATGCAGTCCACTTTATTAAATGGTATTACCAATTTCGAAAACAATAAATATCCGGAAGCTAAGCGATCATTTGGGAATGTAATTAACGACAATAATAACCTTTATATTGATCAGGCTCAATGGTATCTGGCATTATGTTATGTTAAGACTGATGAAAGGGAGAAGGCTATTCAACAGTTGAAAATAATTATAAAAGAGGGCGGTATCTACAGGAATGATGCAAAAAAGATTATAAGAAAGTTGAAATAGTCAGATGTAACATTACATTTCATGTTAGAACTTCAGGTAAATGATACCAGCGCAGGGAAAAATTCACAATTGAATATCAGGGATATGGAGAAAGCTATGAATTCATTGAATAATATAATGATAAACTGTCCGACAATTTTAAGAGGCATGTCTCATGAGATGAGAACGCACATGAATGTAATTGTGGCGTTTTCATATCTGATGAAAAAAAATTATAGTAACAATTCAGAACGAGAGGAATTCAGTAATCAGATTATAAGTTCATGTGAACAACTAATAGGGCTATTCGATAGTTTTTTTGATTCGGCAATAATTGATACGGGTAATTCAAAAACTGATTCAAAAATCTGTAAACTCGATAATTTGCTTGATGACCTTCTTTCTGAATTCAGGGAAGAAATAAGGAAAGAGGATCACACTGATGTAGAACTGGTAACTGAGATCCAGTTTTATAATTCAGATGAGGTTTTTGTTGATAAAAACAGGATTTTCAGGGTAATTCGCAGTCTGTTTCAGAATTCAATAAAAAACACAAAATCAGGGTATATTAAGATTGGTTACTATTTCAGGGATGACAAGGTGACCTTTTATGTTCTCGATTCCGGCCAGGGTTATTTCAAATGCAAAGAATTTCTTCATTCTGAAGATTTGAATGAATCGCTTACACTATACAATGATACGTATACAGCGATTAATATCACCCTGGCCAAGAAGCTTATTCAAATGTTGGGGGGAACTATCTGGATTGAATGTAATGGTCTTACAGGAGCAGGAATCTATTTTTCTGTACCGTCTAAGATGATAGCAAGCTCCGATGTTAATATCAAAAAATATGTAAATACAATGATCGCTATCTGATTCAAACAAAAGTTATTAATGTCAATGTCTGAGTTCAATTAACATGAAATGAAATGGCCGCCTCACCAATAGACGGCCATTTTTTTATTTTTTTCGTTCAATAATTTTAGCTTCAGTCCTTCTGTTTAGTTTCCTACCCTCAATAGTTACATTATCCCCGATTGGTGATGTGTTCCCATATCCATTATATTTAAGCCTGTCAGGAGATATCCCTTTATCTATAAGGTAATTAACAACCGAAAGTGCTCTTTTTCCCGATAAAACCAGATTATATCCGGCTGACCCTGTTGAATCGGTATAACCTCCTATTTCCATAATAAGGTCTTTATTGTCTGAAAGTAGGTTTGCCAGATTATTTAATTCTGACGTAGATTCCTTCTTTAATTGCCAGGAGTCAATTTCATAAAATACATTTGTGAGCTGCATCTTCTCTCCTACTTTAAGCGGTTTCAGACTTATCCTTTTAATATATGGCTCCACAACTGTATGTTGCCCTTCAAACATAAAATTTTCGGAATAGAAAAGGTACCCGGCTTTGCTGACATTAATCCCGTAATTATATCCTGATGGCAGACAAACCAGAAAATTCCCCGTTCCGTCAGTAGAACTTTTAATTGTCACCTTGCCTGTTGAAAGGTTAATTAATTCATAATTTGCCTTTAACAATTTTCCGGTCTCTTTGTCGTATACCTTGCCCTTCATATAAGAGACAGGACTTGGTCTGACAGATTCATAGAGGTTAAAACAGAAAATGTCTTTACCGTTCAATTTATCCCTGATTGAGGAGAAATACGCTTTTTGCCCTCCTGACTCGATTACAAGTCCCATTTCATCATTATAGGTGTTGATAGGATAACCAAGGTTTTGTGGTTCCGTCCAGGTACTGTCATCATTCATCCTGGTCATATAAATATCAAAACCACCCATACCTGTTCTTCCATCAGAAGCGAAATACAGAGTTCTACCGTCGAAATGAATAAAAGGTGACATTTCATCTCCATCTGTATTTATGGTGTTCCCAAGGTTAACCGGATCCGTCCACAGATTTTTATCATTCATTCTTGAAAACCAAAGGTCTTTTCCCCCTAAACCACCAGGGCGGCCACTTGAAAAGAACAGCGTTTTGCCATCAGCACTTATTGATGGTTGTGATTCCCAGTAGGAACTATTCACCGGGCTCCTCAGGTTCGAGGGTTCTGACCATTTTCCTTCATTAAAAGCTGAAAAATAGATGTCACAGCTTCCTAAGCCACCAGGCCGGTCGCAGGCAGTAAAATACATATAATTGCCGTTTGATGAAAGAGTCTGAGCCCCTTCATTTTGTCTGGTATTAAGCGGAGCGCCTGCATTAAATGCTTTTTGCCATGAATTATCCGAAAAATAGCTTAAATAAAAATCCTCCTGAACTTGTCCAGAAGGTGCCGGGTTATCAGTTATAGCTGGTTGTCTTGTAAACATCAGTGTCTGACCATCAGCCGTTATTGAAGGCCAGTATTCATCATCACCGGTATTGATTGAACTGCCTATACTGACAGGATTAAACGGCACCGGGTTTTTCATTGCTTTTAAAGCAAATTCGCAGTTTTTTACACTTTTAGCTGCAATGATTTTATTCTTTTCCGACATTCCTGTCTGAGCGAGATAAACATTGAAATGAATAAGTGCATTATAATATTCCCCTGACATCATTTCGGTATTGGCCAGGTTGAAATAGAAAGGTTTAAAATACAGCGAATCGATCTTTACTGCAACCTTATAATTTAATGAAGCCTCGCTATATCTCCTCCGTTTTGCCATCAGTTCACCAAGCATCATATATGCTTCATAGAATCTCTTATCGATTGAGATGGCTTCCCTGAAATAAATTTCAGCTTTAATATAATCGAGATAATCAAATGCAGTAACTCCCTCATTATATGCCTTAAGGGCTTTGCCGGAAGATGTATGAAAACCCTGAGAATAGCCGGTGTGTGTTACCGTACAGGAAATTATGATGAGTAATATGATATAAAGATGCTTCATGCCTGCTTTATGGTATGTGCATATATTTATGCACCTGAAGGGAGATTCTCCAGATGGAGTTTCTCTTGACGTATTCAACAATTTCAGGAATAATTGTTTCGAATCGGCTCCATTCAGGTTGGAGGAATAATCTGCATTTACTGTTGACCATCCCACGATATTTTTCTGCCCACTCAAAATCTGTTTTATCCAGAATTATTACTTTCAGCTCGTCTGCAACTATACAAATTTCATTAACCGGTGGCATATTTTTTTTCGGTGATATGCATATCCAGTTCCACTCTCCGCTTAGAGGATATGCTCCTGATGTTTCAATATAAGTGCTAATATTCTTTTCCTTCAAACCTGAGCATAAATAATCGAGGTTCCACATAAGCGGTTCACCACCAGTAACAACTACAGAATCTGTACCGGATTTTGTTATGCGATCGATAATTGATTCAGTTTCTATCATTGGGTGGAGGTCCGGGTTCCATGAAAAACGTGAATCACACCAGCTGCATCCGACATCGCATCCCCCTAACCTTATAAAATATGCTGCTTTCCCGGTATGATAACCTTCGCCCTGTAATGAAAAAAATTCCTCCACTAACGGGAGCTTGCCTCCATCTGGTATTAAATTTGAATCTTTTTCCATTACATTGAAATTACAAAATCTATTTTTCAGTTCCAAACAGCAGTGCATATTCACGGGGTACAGATGTCTTTACCCACTTTTCCGGAATGATTTTCCAGTTGTTTAATGGTTCCGGATTGACCGTTTTTTTTGCTTCAATTGATTTTAAAATATAATATCTCAGATCCCTGTCGGTTGAAGATACAAGTCTTGATCTTAGTTCCTCATTTTTAATTCCTGCACCTTCTGTAAAATGTCCGCCGCCGCCGTTTCCACGGTATGAGTTAACGGCCACTTTATATATTTTATTTCTTTCAAAAGGCCTGCCATCAGTAAAACCACTAATAATAATTCTTGCTCCCTCAGGTTTGCTAACGTCTACCGTATAGTCAATTCCGGCAGCTGAATCAAAATTGTAGGGCTGGTTTTTCAGCCATGCTTTTCCATCTGTAATAAGAGGTTTCCCATCTTTTCCGGCACGTAATTTAAGCAGTGCATTACCCGGGCCATTCATCGTATTAAACCATTCAGAATATGAATATTCAAGATACTTCTGAATCTCTTCTCCTGACATAGTCATAGTATAAAGCATATTTTCAAACCTGTATAATTTGAACATATCTCCCACAGTTATCGGACCTTCAGAAATCTGAACATCAAAGGACAATGGCGCAGCAAATGAAATGTCGGCTCCTGTTATTTTAAGTTGTATTGAATGAATCATGTCTATAAAAGCAGATGGACCAAAATATGCATCACGTGATGAGATGGTTGCAGATGAATTACCAATTACACGGTTCACGTATCCATCAATAATTTTATGTTGCGGAGTGAATCTGGTAATAAATTCAGGATCGGGCTTGAAATCAGCAACATTAATTATCTGACCGGTTATTTTCCTCTGTCTTTTTCCTTTAATCTTCCTGGAACTGAAGGTTATATCAGCCTGGGCTATTTTTTCCGACTTGCTTCCACCGTCTAGTATCAGTACGGTATCTCCATCAGTATTTACAAATTTTTCATTAGCCAGTCTATGATCATGACCATTAAAAATTATGTCGAAGCCGGGAACATTGTAAGCAACTGCTGCAGAACCATTCTCGGTTAAAGGATCACTCTTCTGAGACTCTTCTCTCGACCTGTCCCAACCGGAATGAAAGAGCCCCACAACCAGGTCGGGCTTTTCATTTAAGATAACCGGCATCCAAAGTTTAGCGGTTTCAACCATATCCCTGAATTCAATTCCTGCATATAGTTCCTGAGGCAGCCAATTTGGGATAGCCGGAGTTACAAGACCAAATACAGCAATTTTAATTCCCTCTTTTACAATAATATAGTAAGGTTTAAAATATGGTTTTCCTGTTTTGATATCGATTGCATTTGCAGCAAGTAAAGGAAAGTTATACTTTTTAACTAACCTGTCGTAAACTGCATGTCCTGCCTCCACATCATGGTTTCCCACTGTACCGGCATCATAACCCATGTAATTCATTACTTCAGCTAAAAAATGTGGTGAAACTGTATCGATGAAATTGTAGTAATAAACTTCCGGCTGACCCTGGAGGTTGTCACCATCATCAAGAAGTATGGTTGCATCCTTTTCCTCTCTCATCTGCCTGATATAGGTGAAAGAAGATGCAAGAGAAGCATTTAATTTTTCTTTTTCGATGTAATCATAAGGAAGGATAACTCCATGAACATCTGTTGTTTCGAGAATACTGATACTCTTATTACCGGTTCCCGAACAGGAAACCAGAAGCATTATCAATATTAATTTTGAAGTCAGCAGACTAAGTGATCTTATATTCATATCCATAAATAATTTTTAATGCCCAAACTTATGAAAGAATAATCATTTTTAATTAATAAAATATATGTTATAGATCATTTCAGACTGATAATTATATATTTGCTTATAAAATCTCTGCTATGGTACTTACGGGTCTGGAAATTATATCGGATCATTTTCCTTCTGCGTTGAAAGGGAAAAGAATTGGGATTCTGTGTCATGCTCCAAGTATCACAAAAGACTTTTCACATATTACTGATATCTTTTTTCAACGTAGTGATTGCATGTTATCTGCAATCTTTGGACCTCAGCATGGTATTCATGGGCAAACCCAGGATAACATGATAGAGTGGCGAAGTCAGAGACATCCGTTTTATAAAATTCCTCTTTACAGCCTTTATGGTGAACATCGTAAACCGGCACCTGAAATGCTTAAGGATATTGATGTTTTATTAATTGACCTTCAGGATGTTGGTGCCCGATTATACACATATATCTGGACAGTTAAACTATGTATTGAAGCCTGTTCTGAAGCAGGGATTCCGGTTTGGCTGCTCGACAGACCAAATCCAATAGGCAGCCTCCCGTTTGACGGGCCGGTGCTGAAGAAAGAGTTTTTTACTTTTGTTGGAGGAGCATCGATCCCCTTATGCCACCGGATGACAATAGGCGAAATGGCTCTTTGGATAAAGGAAAAGTATTACCCCCGATGTGATCTTAACATTGTCTGGATGAAAAACTGGAGGAGATCTTCATTATTCAGTGAAACCGGGCTTCCGTGGGTTTTACCCTCGCCAAATATGCCAACTATCCAGACAGCTATTGTCTATCCGGGAACGGTTCTTATTGAGGCGCTAAATCTTTCTGAAGGAAGAGGAACAACAATACCTTTTGAGCTTTTCGGTGCTCCGTTTATTGATGCAGAAAAACTAAAAAAGAATCTTGATGCGCGCAATATTGAAGGGTGTGCATTCAGGATACATAATTTCATCCCGACTTTTCACAAGTTCTGCGGGGAGCTTTGCAATGGTCTGCAGATACATGTTACTGACATCAATCTATTTAAGACTGTCGGGATTGCATTAGAAATATTTGACGCGATAATTGAAACATCAGCACCTGATTCTCTAAAATTCAACCTGCCTCCATATGAGTATGAGTATAGCCTTATGCCTTTCGATATTTTGTCGGGGGATTCCGGGATGAGGGAAACATTATTAAACAGAAAAAATATCAGAATTGAGAAAGAGAAATGGTCGCATGAAATTGAAGAGTTCAGGAATGAATTCCGTCACTTTGCTGTTTACCCTGAATAATAATTGAACAATTGGCTTGTGTTAAAGACTATTTTTTGGAAGATGAGCTATTAACTTTTCTATTCGAAAAGTCCATCATCTCTTAGGAGAATTAAAATAGCCGAATGTGGCACTACAATATATTTTTCCTTGTTGAATTCAATCTCAATTGCGCTATTCTGCAGATATACAGCCTGATCACCCTCCTT
>JAUYBT010000099.1 GCA_030692905.1 Bacteroidales bacterium | reverse complement strand
CTGGCTGTTACAGATCCATTACAAATATTTGCCTCACCCTTAAATACAGTAAGCCCAAACGAGTTTGACAACTTTATTTCAGGTTATCTTAAAACCGAGGAGGTGGAGGCTTTTGTTATCGGATATCCTGTGCAGATGAACAACCTGCCAAGTGAATCTGTTAAATATATAAATCCGTTCATTAAGAAACTTAAAAAAGCTTTTCCTGAAAAGCATATCCACCTGGTCGATGAGCGATTCACATCACAGATGGCTTTAAGGACAATGATAGCCGGAGGTGTGAAAAAGAGAGACAGACAGGATAAATCGATGGTTGATAAAATAAGTGCTTCGATCATTCTTCAGTCTTTTCTTGATAACAGATCAAACAGAACAGAAAATATTAAATTAAAATGATATATCCCATTGTTGTATACGGACATCCGGTATTAAGAAAGGTTGCGAAAGAGATTGATAAAGATTATAACTGGCTGAATCAAATAATAAATGATCTTTTTGAAACCATGTACTACTCTGAAGGTCTGGGCCTTGCGGCACCACAGATCGGGAAGTCAATAAGAATGTTTGTGATCGATGGCAAACCGGTAGCTGATGAGGAGCCTGAACTGGCTGATTTCAAAAAAGTGTTCATTAATGCTCATATCACAGAAAAGAGTGGCGACTTTCTACCAATGAATGAAGGTTGTTTAAGCATTCCAAATTTAAGAGAAGAGGTTAACCGGGAGTCACATATCCGGATCAAATATTATGATGAGAACTGGGAGTATCATGATGATGTCTATGATGGATATAAGGCCAGAATAATCCAGCATGAATATGATCACCTCGACGGCATACTGTTCACCGATAAAGTAAGCCCTCTCAGAAGAAGGCTTCTCAAAAGTAAACTTACAGCCATAAGCAAAGGTAAGTTTGAGGTTGATTATAAAACAATTCTTCCCGGACAAAAGATCAGATAATTACAAATTTTATATCTTTATACAGTCTCATTAGCTGCAGACTGTGCTACATAAAGAAATTCCATTTTTGCGTATCGGCCTGCCATTATATGCCGGAGTTATTTCAGGCCTGTACACCAAACCGGATACATTTTTCCTGGTATCAGTTGCTATTGTTATTATTTCCGGGTTTTTTGTCAGCCTGTTTTACAATAAATCCCAGACCAATCTCATCTTCGGTTACTCTTTGACAATATCGCTTTTCACCTGCGGTCTCCTTCTCTACACAATTGAAAAAAACAGAATATCAACCCTTAAACCAGAAGAAGCACTGTTCGCTTGTACCCTTTCTGACTTTCCAGCAGAAAAAGAGAATAGTTTCATGTTAAAGGTAAATCTGAACAGGAAGATCACCATGGATGGCCATGAGGCTATTGAAGGATCCATGATACTATATAATAAGAAAGATTCATCGGTGACTTCTCTCCTTCCTGGCGATCTGCTGATTATTAAATGTACACCTGTTGAAATTGCAAACAGAGGCAATCCATATGAGTTTGATTACAGGTTCTATATGGAAAACCAGGGTATCAGATATTATGCATTTACCAGCAGTCGTGATATTATCAGACATACTGTTCCTGATCACAGGAAACTGGTTCACAGAGCATTGATAATAAGAGAGAAGATCATCGGGATGTATAAAGAGAGGGGCATCACCGGTGAAAGACTGGCGCTGGTGGCGGCAATAACTCTTGGGCAGAAAAATATGCTCGATCCGGAGCAGAAACAGAATTTCATTAAAGCGGGAGTAATGCACATTATGGCAGTATCGGGGCTTCATGCTGTTATTCTGAGTCTGTTTGTTTTCAATCTTCTGTTCTTTCTGAAGCGAAGATTCAACATACTGAGGATACTAATAACAATTCTGATTCTCTGGTCATTTGCATTTGTAACAGGGCTCACTCCATCTGTTCTGAGAGCGACTCTTATGTTTTCTTTCCTCCATGCGGGCAACCTGATGCAGAGGCGGGTAAACGGAATTAACTCGGTTCTGGCGTCTGCATTTGTTCTTATTTTGATTAAGCCATCCGTAGTATTCGATGCAGGTTTCCTGCTCTCATATTCGGCCGTAATTTATATTATCCGTTTCTATCAGGACTTCTACCTTAAGCTGCAGTTCAAAAACTGGCTGACGGACAAGATCTGGCAATCGGCTGTTGTAACCATTGTAGCCCAGGCAGGTACGCTTCCTCTTACAATAATGTTATTCAACAGGTTTCCTTCTTACTTCATCCTTACAAATATCATAATAGTACCACTTTCGTCATTGCTTATCATAATAGGATGCCTTGTTCCAATGATGTTCACGGTTCATTTTCTCTCACAATTTCTTGCTTTAATTCTTAATTATCTGACAGGACTCACTGAGTTGCTTACCGCGCAGGCCTCTGCCCTGCCCTGGTCAACTATTGAAAATATAGGCATGACAACTGTCGAATGCATTCTGTTAACCTTAACTATTTTTCTTTTCAGTTATTTTATATTGAAGAAACAATCCTTTTCAATTATTTATCCCATTACGGCAATGTTTCTATTTGTTCTTTCTGGCACAGTTACAGAAATTTCGACCAGAACCAAGAATGAGGTAATAGTCTATAACTCACCTGGTTCTTCTACGATCGGAATCAAGACCGGGAAGATACTTAATCTCTATTCCGATACCTCACTGGTTGGACCTGAGGTACTAAGACATTGTGCCACACTTGGACTTAAAATAAAAACAAACACGCTAAGCAACAATATATACTGCATAGAGGCCGGCGAAAAAAAAATATTAATAGGCAACTCGCTAAACAAAAATATTTTGACGAATTTTATGCCTGACATTGTGATTCTTACCGGTTTACGACCTGAAATTGAAAAAAACTTATCGTTGAGGCAATTCCCCGGAACATTGATTATTACATCTGAAGCAACTTCAGGATTTCGTTTGCCACAACAGATTGATTTTGCCGGGATTGATACAGTCCATCTGGTAAGAAAGTCAGGGGCATTTATCAAAAGGATATGACCGGTTCATAAATAAAAGTCAGAAAAAACTTGAGTATTAAGCTATTTATCTCTTATTTTGTCATGTTTTTTCAATAAAATTTTCAATGAGAATAATAATTGCCGGAGCAGGTGAAGTTGGGACGCATCTAGCGAAGATGTTATCGAACGAAAATCATGAAATTATTCTTATCGATCCGGAAGAGGACCGACTGAAGCCTATTAATAGTTCTCTTGATGTTTTGACGCATGAGGGTTCTGCCACATCTGTAAAAATACTGCAGGACTCACTCCTCAAAAAAACAGATCTGTTTATTGCGGTAACGCCATCTGAAGATACCAATATAATATCGTCAATTCTCGCGAAAAGGTTTGGAGCCATCAAAACTATAGCTCGTATTGACAATATTGACTACCTTGAGCATTCCACTTTAGACTTTTTTAAGTCAATTGGTATCGATTCCCTTATCTATCCTGAACTCATTGCTGCACGTGAGGTTCTTGGACTGCTTCATGAGACCGGGGCAACTGATTTTATGGAGTTTTCGGGGGGTAAACTGGCAATGTATGTTCAGAAGCTTGATGAAAAAGCACCTATCTTGAACAAGAGTCTACAGGAAATTTCGGTCACTCACAGAACTGATAAATACAGGGCTGTTGCAATCAAACGTGCTGACAAAACCATTATCCCGAGAGGAAACTCGCAATTTCAGATTGGTGATAAGGTGTATGTTATTTCTACGCATGAAGGAATTGATGAGATGATGAAAACATTAGGGAAGGAGAATTTTGAAGCTAAAAGTATCATGATACTCGGGGGCAGCAAGATCGGTAAGCTTGTAGCAATGTATATGCAGAAACTATGTGAGGTGAAGTTAATAGATCCAGATACTAAAAAATGTGAAGATCTCGCTGAGATTCTTGATAATACCCTCATTATTAACGGCGATGGCCGTAATGTTGATCTTCTTAAACAGGAAGGGATAACGAAAATGGATGCCTTTGTGGCAGTCACCGGTAATTCTGAGACGAATATCCTGTCGTGTCTTCTTGCAAAAAAGATGGGTGTTAAAAAGACCATTGCAGAAGTTGAGAACATGGAATATATTAACCTTGCTGAGAACACAGGTATCGACACTATTATTAATAAAAAGATATCTGCAGCAAGCAGGATATTCCGTCACACTACCAATCCTAATGTAACTCAGGTCAAATGCATGACCGGGACGGATGCAGAAGTTCTCGAGTTCAATGTTCCGGCAAACTCAAAAATTACAAAAGGAACTCTCAGGAGCATCGATTTCCCAAAAGATGCTATCGTTGGAGGAGGAACCAGGAATGGAGTGCCGTTCATTGCTACGGGCGACACAATTATCAATGCAAATGATAAGGTGATTGTTTTTACATTACCGTCAGCCTACGAGAGATTATCGAAATATTTTACCTGAAAGTTTATGATTAACTTCAGGATTATAGCCAGGGTTTTCAGCCTGCTGCTCATTTTTGAAGGATTGTTTATGCTGGCTTCTGCAGCTGTTTCTTATTTATACCATGAACAAGCTGCTTCTTCTTTTTTATATTCCGCACTTATCACAATAGTTACAGGGACTATCGTATTTACTCCCCTCCGTAATGAGGAGAGGATTTACGGGAACAAGGAAGGATATATTATCGTAACTGGTATATGGCTTATTTTCAGTCTTTTTGGCACATTACCCTTTATAATAAGCGGCTCCATACATAGTTTTGGAGATGCCTTTTTCGAATCAATGTCAGGTTTCACGACCACAGGCGCGACTATTCTTACCGATATTGAGTCTTTACCACATGGGATCCTATTCTGGAGAAGCCTTACGCAGTGGCTTGGAGGAATTGGAATAATATTTATTTCGCTGTCTGCTTTTCCGTTTTTTAAATCAATTAATATCCAGCTTACTGCAACTGAGTTTTCGGGTCAGCCGACTGATAAGATCCATCCCCGGATTAAAGACGCAGCAAAACGACTTGTTACCATTTATGTCCTTCTGACTCTTACAGAAGTTATATTGCTGATGATCGGAGGTATGCCGGTTTTTGATGCAGTCTGCCATTCCTTCTCAACCCTATCTACAGGAGGCTTTTCAACACGAAATGATGGTATCGCAGCTTTCGCCTCACCATATATAATGATAGTAATAATTTTATTTATGTTTATTGCAGGAACCAATCTGACATTGGTTTACTTTGGGCTGAAGGGGAATTTTAAGAAGATCTTTGGTAATAACGAATTCGTTTTTTACACACTGATTTGCCTTATTTTTGCATTGATAGGCTCCGCTGTCCTCTATTATAAAGCAGGTTTTTCTTCAGGCAATGCTATTCTTGATGGAGCTTTTCATGTTGTTTCAATTATTTCTACTACAGGGTTTTATACACACGACTATAACCTCTGGGGTAATACAATGATAATCATCCTCTTCATTCTGATGTTTACCGGGGGAACTGCCGGCTCAACAAGCGGAGGCATTAAAATTGTCAGGCTTCTTCTGATTACAAAAAATAGCCGGCAGGAATTAAAAAGATTAATTCACCCGAATGCTTTTATACCTGTACGGCTCGGTAAACATATTATTCCACAAAATATTATTTATAACCTGCTGGTGTTTATTACATTATATTTTATTATGATGTGTTTAGGTACTTTTGTTATTTCAATTATGGGTTATAATATAATAACCTCTTTCAGCACATCTGCCTCAATGTTGGGGAATATTGGTCCGGGAATGGGAACCTTTGGTCCTTTCACGAATTATTCTTCTCTTCCGATGGCTGGAAAATGGTTTTTATCGGGATTAATGCTCCTGGGACGGCTTGAACTACTTACTGTTATGATACTATTTACCAGAAATTTTTACAGACACTAACGTTCATAATTCAAGGACTCCGAGTCCCTGCCTCACAATCTCTATTTCTTCTCCGGTACAGTCAACAATTGTGGAAGCTTCGTTTTTACCAAAACCACCATCGATAACTGCGTCAGAAAATTCGCGATACTTCTCATAAATAAGTTCCGGGTCTGTAGTATATTCAATAACTTCATCCTGGTCATGTATTGATGTGGTAATGATCGGTCGTCCAAGCTCCCGGACCAGTTCAAGTACAATGTTATTGTCGGGGATTCTGATTCCGACAGTCTTTTTCTTATTCTTAAACAATTTTGGGATCTGGTTATTTGCCTGTACTATGAAGGTAAAGGGTCCTGGAAGGTTTCTTTTCAGCAGTTTGAAAATTGTATTATCCCTGATTATGGTATATTCCGAGAGCTGGCTCATATCATGAAAGATAAGCGACAGTTCAGGATTTTTCGGGTTTAACCCCTTAAAGCTGGCTATCTTCTCAATTGATTGTTTTGCCCGGATATCGCATCCCATAGCATATACGGTATCAGTTGGATAAATGATAATACCTCCATCTTCAAGCAAATCAACAATCTGCCTGATCTGCTTATGGTTTGGGTTCTCGTTATATATGCGTATAAGCATGAGTTGTACCGAATTCCGGCAAAGATAAAATAAAAAAGGGTAAGCTCCTTATATCGCACCGCTACAACTGCCTACCCTTGCTACCTTCCGATCCTGGGGGAGTTCAGCAGGAGCTGATCGTATAAGACTTACCCGATACAAAAGTACAATAATTTCAGTAGCCGGCAAAATAATTATTCCATTTTAACAGAAGCTCTCATTCCTATTTTTTCATTATATTTGTTGTTTATCAATTAACATGTCTAAAGAATCAAATAACTAACATCATGGAACAAAAAGTCAGTGTTTGGAAAGCCAACTTAACTAATGGTCTGATTTTAGGCCTTGCAGGAATTGTTTATACTCTGGTCATTTATTTTCTTGACCTAACTTTCAATAAATCTTTGGGATATATTTTTTTACTCTTGACAGTTTTTCTCTTATATTACTTTATAAGATCATACAGAAATAATTATATGAATGGCTATATAACCTATGGTCAATCTGTGGGTGCCGGAGTAATAATATTCCTTTATTACTCAATAATTTCTGGAATATTTATGTATATTCTTTATACTGTGATAGATACAGGTCTTACAAATAAAATGCTTGCTATTGTTGAAGAGACAATGGTTAAAAGTGGTAAAGTACCCGAAGGATCTTTAGATACTGTTATGGCATTTCAGAAAAAAATCCTAAGACCAGAAATAATGGTGCCTATGACTATAATAAGCAATATATTTTTTGGAACAATTATTTCTCTTATTGTCAGCATATTCATACGTAAAGAAGGTAATCCACTGGTAGACTCTCCCGAAAACTAACCTGAATATTTTTCTGATGGATCTTTCGGTTGTTATCCCTGTTTATAATGAAGAGGAATCGATTCAGGAATTAACTGAATGGATTGAGAAGGTCTGTACTGGGGACAGAATCTCTTTTGAGATAATCTTTATTGATGATGGAAGTTCAGATTCATCATGGGAAAAGATTATGTTAATGGCGGGGAAAAATCAATTCGTGAAGGGTTTACGTTTTAGGCGGAATCATGGAAAAGCAGCTGCCCTTCATACAGGTTTCAATGAAGCAACCGGCGATGTTGTTATTACTATGGATTCCGATCTTCAAGACAGTCCCGATGAGATTCCTGAACTTGTAAAGATGATCAGGGATGAAGGATACGACATTGTATCAGGATGGAAGAAGAAAAGGTATGATCCTTTTATCAAGCGTATCACCAGCAGGTTTTATAATGGTACAGCAAGATGGTCGTCAGGAATAAAGCTTCATGACTTTAACTGCGGACTAAAAGCATACCGGCTTGAAGTTGTAAAGAGCATCGAGATTTTTGGTGAGATGCACAGATACATACCCATGCTGGCAAAAGAAGCCGGATTCAGAAAGATCGGAGAGAAGGTAGTTGAACACAGATCAAGAAAATACGGGGTCACAAAATACGGACTTGACAGGTTCATGAAAGGATATCTCGATCTTCTGACAATAGGTTTCATTACCCGTTTTGGCAAAAGTCCGATGCATCTTTTTGGATTCCTGGGAACCCTTATGTTTCTGATAGGCTTTGTTATGGCAGGTTATCTTGGTGTTAAAAAACTTGTATTTATTAATCACCATCTCAGAGCTCCTCTTGTCACCGACAGCCCATATTTCTTTATTGCCCTTACAGTTATGATAATCGGATCGTTCCTCTTCCTTACAGGATTCCTGGGAGAACTGGTAAACCGGAATTCTTCGGAACGAAATAACTATCTGATTAAGGATAAGGTGAATATCTGAGTTAACACCGGTCTGGCTGCTGGCGCAGCCATCTCCCCAAAGGGCTCCTGTTTTGGGGAGGGAAATTCCTCTGCCGCTGCGCGGCATCTCCCCCAAGGGGGAGAAAATTCTGTTCTATTTAGTTGAATTACACTTATTTGCAGAAATATTTCCCCCTTTTAGGGGGAATACAAGGGGGTGAATATCACAGAACTGAGGCCCTTCAGGGGGAACACAAGGGGGTGCGACTCTTATTATAAACCTCAACTATAGAATCCGTCATCCTGTTCCACGAGAATTTTTCTTTTTCCCGCTTCACTTCTTCTGTAAACTGTCCCTTCCTGTTATTATCAAAATAATCGATAATTGCTTCAGCAATATATATTGACTCAGGTTTTACTACATAACCACATTTCCCATCCGGTACAATCTCCCTTAGTCCGCCCACATCTGTTACCAGCATGGGCTTTTCAAAATGAAAGGCAATCTGTGTAACTCCGCTCTGAGTGGCGGTTTTATAAGGTTGAACAACAAGGTCGGCTACACTGAAAAAGAGTGATACTTCATTATCCTTAATAAAATGGTCAAAAAAGATGATGTCATTTTCGAGGTTATACTTTTTAATCAGATACCTGTATGGAGTATCGTTCTCGTAAAATTCCCCTGCAATAATAAGCTTCAGTTTCCTGTTTCTCAATCTTTTATCAGAAAAAGCCTCAATAAGCAGGTCAAGCCCCTTATAAGCCCTGATAAATCCAAAGAATAAGAGATATGAATTATCTGCATCAAGATTTAGCGCTGATAATGCTGCCTCTCTGGTGACCAAAGTGCCATAATTATCGAACAATGGGTGAGGCGAAAGCTTCACAGGAATATTTTTCCGGAAAGTCTTAAGATCATCAAGAACTGTCTGCGACATCACTATTGCTCCATCAATACTGCCTGTAAAATACTTTGTAAGAAATTTATCGCCCGGTCGTTTTTCGTGAGGGACCACATTATCAAAAATACAGATCACTTTAGTATGCCTGTTTGACCTTGCTATACGGGCTACTGTACCAAGGCACGGACCCATGAACGGCAACCAGTACCTTATCAGAAGAATGTCGGGTTTTTCATTTTTTATTTTAAGTCCGGTAGCAATCCAGTTAAATGGGTTTATGGAATTAAGTTTACGTGTGATCTTAACACCCTGTGGTGCAGGACTATCTGTATATTGTGTTTTCCCCGGAAACAGTAGTCCGGGGTACTGCAAACGAAAAGTGAATATTTCAATGCTATGACCTTCAGCAGAAAACTGTTGTGCCAGACGGTCATTAAATGTAGCAGGCCCCCCTCTGTAAGGATATGCCGGACCAAGTGAAATTATTCTCATTTTACATTTTCATATTTTGCCTGGAATCTTCTGTAAAGCTGTTTGTGTTTATTATCCAGACTTATATTCCTTCCGGAAATAAAGGCATATTCAATATTATTAGTCAGCATATCGAGAATATCGCCAGTAGATACAACGATATTTGCATCCTTTCCGGTCTCGAGTGAACCAGTTCTGTCGTCAATACCAAGAATCTTCGCATTATTTATTGTAATGGTCTGTAATGCTTCTTCTTTCGTAAGTCCGTAAGCGACTGTCTGACCGGCAACAAAAGGCAGATTAAATCCATAAACCTGTGAAGCATAGGTCAGTCCAACCAGAATCCCCTCATTTTTAAACATAGCAGCCAGCTTAAATGGGAGTCTGATATCGCTATATTCATATTTCGGCAGACTGTGAACATGTGCCAGAATAACCGGTATATTATTTTCCTTAAGGAAGTCTTTTACAGCCCAGGCTGATTCATCTGCACCCGTCAGAACAATCTTTTTCACTCCGTATCTCTTTGCAAAAGATATTGCAGCTATTACGCCCTTCGGCTCAGAGGAGTTGATAAATAAAGTTTTGGTTCCATCAAACAGAGCCTTCAATGATTCGAGTCTAAGATTAACATCTTTGGGTTTTTCAATTGCTGCATAAGCAACAGCGTCAGAAAAAATCTTCTCCAGGAGTTCCACATTTTTATCATAAGTACTCTCTCCTGCGACGGCCATTTGTGCAAAGCTACTGCCTCCTCTCCCGCCAGCTGCTGACTTACGAGGCCATCCCATCTGAATACCATTATCGGCTTTATAGATTGCGTCTTTCCAGTTCCAGGCGTCAAGCTGTACAACACTGGATGTACCCGGAAGAAGGGTGCCGGTCGGCACAATCTGTGCAATAAGTATCCCGTTTGACCTGACAACCGGAATTACATGTGAATCAGTGTTATATGCGACTATTGACCTGACATTTGGATTAAGATCTCCGATTTCCATGTTATCAACTGTAACATCCACCCCTCCTATCTCAACAAGTCCGAGACTTGTATTCGGGAAGATCAAACCCGGATAAATCTGTTTCCCCGTGACATCAATCACTTCGGTATTGCTTCTGTCAGCGGTGTAATCTTCAGCTTTACCAACAAATTTGATCTTTCCTCCATTAAAAGCCACAATTCCATTATCAATTACTTCACCAGTTCCGGTATGGATAGTTCCTCCCACCAGCATAACCGGTTTTTTCTGGACAGGGGCCACAACGGGACTTTGGGCTTCAGCAACAAAAAGAACTTCCGAAAGCAGCAATACTATAATACTTATCATGTTTTTCATCGTCTTGGCATATTTGGAAAGTTATTAGATGTTGGCTGTGGCGTCTCCCTTAAAATGTTTGCAATTATCCTGTTACGCTCATTATCAATCTGTTCTTTCATTTTTGCATCCTGTTCTTCATCAAAATAGATCGTACCGTCAACCATCGTTTTACTGGCCCGTGCATAAATTGAAAGTGGATTATCGGTCCAGAGAACCAGATCAGCATCTTTACCGGGTTTAATACTTCCCATACTGTCGTCGAGATGCAATATTTTTGCCGGATTAAGGGTTACCAGTTTGAGTGCTTCCGTTTCGCTTATGCCACCATATTTTACAATTTTGCCGGCTTCCTGGTTCAGTCTTCTTCCCATTTCAGCGTTGTCGGAATGAAGACAAGTGAGGACTCCCTGCTTAATCAATAATGCTGCATTATAGGTAATACCTTCATATACTTCATATTTATAGTCCCACCAGTCGGCAAATACCGATGTTGCTGTTCCGTTTGCAGCTATCTGATCTGCAATTTTATATCCTTCATTAAAGTGAATAAGGGTATTTACTTTTATCCCAAAGTCTTTTGCGAGGTTCATTATCATAGTACCCTCCGACTGGACGTAGGTATGACAGGTAATAAAACTTCTTGACTCAAGCACATCTACCAGAGGATCGAGTTCAAGATCACGGCGAGGGGGAATCTTTCCTATCCTGTCAGCAGGTTTCAAACTATTCCACTCTTTCCATCTTTTATTATAATCAACTGCCCGCTGATAGGCATCTCTTATTATCTGCTCCGTGCCCATGCGTGAGTTAGGATAACGACCTGTTGTTCGTTTAACATTTTCACCCAGGGCGTGTTTAAGGAATCCAACCTGGTTTGCAACTTTCAGATCTTCTGCAGGAAGTCCCCAGCGGTGCTTAATGATTACCGATTGTCCGCCGATCGGATTGGCTGAACCATGCAAAATATGGGCGGCGGTGACTCCGCCTGCAAGCTGCCTGTAGATGGTTTCATCTTCCGTATCAATAATATCACCAACTCTTACCTCCGAAGTAATAGCCTGACCCATCTCATTCGAGCTTGCCATCGCAATGTGAGAATGCTCATCAATGATTCCGGAAGTAAGATGCATTCCGGTTGCGTCAATGATCCTTGCTCCCTCTGCTGACAGATTCTTACCGATCTTTGCAATCTTACCCTTCAGTACCAGAACATCGGTATTAAGAATCTTGCCTTCTTTCTCGTTAGTCCATACAGTTGCGTTCCTGAAGAGGATATCTTCCTGTTTTGGAGCCTCGCTCCAACCATAAGAGGTAAATGGATAAATTACTTTCCCCAGTTCCGGGATAACCGCAGTTCTTCTCTGAGGGGTATTGCTCTGTGACGCCGTTCCGCTGTAATCGGCTTTCCATGATATCCATTTTCCATTATCAAGCTGACCTTTCCCTTCCAAACCGGAACTAACGATATAGCCTGACAATCTGTATTTTATCCTTGATCTATCAAAAGTAAGACTTACAAGATCTTTTTCCTGGGAAAAGGTGGCACCTCTGATTTCTGTTGAATCATACGTAAGTTTGACAACAGGTTTATCAAATGTTCCGGATAAAACAAGTTTATAAGCAGCTGTATCAACCTTAACCGAATATGTCCCGCGAAGATCTTTTGTCCGTAGGTCAGTAAGCCTGTAAGGAGTTCCTTCCACCCAGTTCTCATAAATAATACAATCATCGCTAAAGATATTCCCGGAGGTCACAAGAAGGTTTGCGAGCATATTTTTTCTGACGGCACCAACAAGATCTGATGCTCCGATTAAGGTCGCCGGAGTAGAGGTAAGAGCTTTGAGAGCCTCGTTTTCAGGCAGACCGTATTTTACGGCTTTACGAAGGTTGGTCAGAAAATCAGTTCTCTTTTTTAAATCTGAGGATGTAATTGCAAAAGTAACCCCCGCATCTGATAATTTTGCCAGGTTTGAGGGTGCCAGTTCATAGTGTTTGAGAGTGGAATATATAACCGATGCAGCATCATAAGGGTCCTTTACATCGGGAGCCTCGGGGTAATTGAGAGGAACAATAAGCTTATTACCTGCTTTTTTGATATCGTTGATAGTCTGATATTCATTGCCTGATCCTTTTATTATATAACTGATCCCGAATTCCTTACCAATCTTATCGACTCGCATTATCTCAAGTTTATCGGTGACTTCAAATATTTGAGGCAAGGAGAGGTTATTATTGAAGGCTTCGATGCCCTCATCATGAAAATATCCATCAGGAAGTTGTTTATACCATTGTGCATCGTTAAAGAGTTGCCTCAACAGGGCAATGATCCCGTATTGAGCCATCGGGTAAGGGTCGGCTGACCGGCCACGTGTGAAAGTATAGTTAGCGGATGCCTTATTTTTAATGATCAGATTATTGGCCTTCCCATCACCGGTGGTAACAAGTGCAGAAGTACCGCGGGCAATCCCATCAGCTTTGAAAGTAACAACAGCTCCGAAACCTGTCTGACGGTATTCTCCGGCCACTTTTGAATCGGGGATGAACTCCTGAATAACATTATAGGAAGCATTAATACCATCGTTCCAGTAATCAGCTATCCGTGGTTCAGGTGTAGAGGTTGTAGCTGATCTTCTGGTTTGTGCAGGGTTGATGAAGGCAGCATAGGGATTGGCATCAGCAGCTCCTGTCTGAGTTTTAATTCCATAATTTCCTGCGTAGACATCAATAAATGAAGGATACACTGTTTTTCCTGTCAGATCATAAATAATTGTTCCTTTCGGGAAAGACAGGTTTGAGCCAATAGATTCAATCCTCCTATTCGAAATAAGAATATCTGTATTTTCAAGTGTGGTTTGATAATCAACCACAACACGGGCATTTTTCAGTCCATAAACTTCAACTCGTTTATCACTTACTCCAACAACAGGAGCATTGTCCTGCTGGGCCTGGATCTGAATAGAGAAAAGGAGAAGAATAAAGCATAGGGTTTTTCGCATAACTATATAAAATTAGGTTAAAGGGTTGAGAAAAGGGCGCACGACGGAGGACAAACGACTCAAGAAAGAATCAATTACTTCTTCCTTGAGTCGTGTGCCGTGAGTCATGAGTCGTATATTTATTTCCGGAATAATGGAGATGTGAAGATACGAAATAGTCTGTAAAGTCAAAAGCCCATAAAGTCAAAAGGAAGACTTTATAGACTTTAAGGACTTTATAGACTTAAATTTGTATCTTTGCCGTTCATAACACCGGGGCTGACTTGGTTTTGACAGCATGAGGGGTGTTATGTAAGCATGCAGTGTGTGGTGGCGCGTCACTTATACAGTGCCACAAAACAATAAAAGGCGAAAACAATTACGCTCTCGCAGCATAAGCGAATAACAGTAGCTTAAGCACTTCCGCCGCAAGGCGGGATCATTCCGCACCAGGTGTGGGATCGAGACGCTTCCCGGGCGGTCAAGCCCTGATCCAACCCGACATGGAGGCGCACGCAATCCGGGGCTAGTCTGAAGATTGTTCCGATCGGAAGGCGAAACAAACAGGAAATAAGGATCGGTTAGGTTGTTCTGCAGCTGACAGATTCCGACAATCAAGCAGAAATAAGCATGTAGAAAGCATATGACTTCCGTGTTTGGACCGGGGTTCGACTCCCCGCAGCTCCACCTGAGCGGACAGATCTAAATATTCAGAGATTTGCCCGCTTTTTGTTTTATGTTTATCACTGTCAATCAGCAAGATAAGACGTAACACTTCGTTGATTCTTGGTGTTCGACATTTTTTTCCGTTAAAAATCAAATCTTCAGGGAAGATCGAACTCAAAATTTGCTTTTTACTGTTTAAATCAGCTCTGTCGTACATCCTGTCAATGTTTGACAATACCCCTACTCCTTTCTCCAGCGATTTATTCGTATCTGATTTAATCGCCTTCAACTCGTAAATTTTCCCTTCAATTGAAGCCTTTTCTTCAGAATATCTATGTTTCATTCGGGAATAGTCCTCTATAGAAAGAGTACCGTCCACCAGTAAATCCTGTAGTCTTGTTATTCTTTCCTCCTTCTTTTCAAGTTCTTTTTCTAGGGATTGCCCTTTCTTGTTTCTCTCATTATCTGTCCCCATCATAAGCATCTTGACCATTTCTCTATAGATTTCTTTAGCTTCACTCGTGAATTGCAAATCTGACATAATCTTATGTACAACTTCATTTACCTTATCCGCTCTGTATCTTTCTTTGCCGCAATGATTACAGTGATAGTAAAAATACCTTTCCCCGTATTTACCTCTGGAAGGACTACCTGTAAGTTTATTACCGCATAACGAACATTTTAAATTCCCTCGCAGTAATAACTCGGCCCGCCGGGTTGAAAATTTTGGAATGTTTCGCTTGACCATGTTGCCCTCAAGGATTCTCTGCACCCTGCTAAACAAGTCATTGTCAATTATTCCCTCATGTATCCCTTCGATCATTCGTTCAGGTTCTTCAACACTGGCGGGTACTCTTATTTTTCCAATATAAACCGGGTTCCGGAGAATCTCAGACAAACTGCTTCTGCTTATAATATATCCTTCTTTTTTAAGCTCTGTTCTTAGTTCAATCTGCCCCCTGCCTTTTGATATCCCCTGAAATATTCGCTCTATATATGCTGCTTCAGTACCAGGTATAATTATTGGCTTATTATCTTTATCTCTGGTATTAGTGTAACCCCTTGGAGCTTTTCTGCACCATCTCCCGGCTTTTAATGCAGCCCGCATACCTCCTTTAATTTTAATTGACCGTCGTTCATTATCAATCTCCGGAATGGCAAGAAATAAAGCCAACATTGCTAAATTCTCTGGAATGGAAAGGTCAGTCTGTTGTTCTATGGCCTGAACAGTAATTCCAAGGTTTTTCAATGTCCTTATCATAATAAAAGCATCGGTAATATTCCTTGAGAATCTGTCCCAGGAAGTAACCAGAAAAAAGTCTATCTGCCCCTTATGCTTTTTGGCATAGGTAAGAAAACTGGCAAACTCGGGCCTGTTGAAATTCTTTGCAGAATGATCTTCTTTGAATTTCTGAAGTATCCTGATATTATTCTTTTCACAATACTTTGAAAGCGCCTCTTCCTGTATACCAAGGCTGTAACCCAGTGCCTGCTCATCACTGCTTACCCTGCTCATTATAACAGCTGTTTTCATCTGAGTTATTTGTTTCAAGTGTTTTAACTTCCAATTGCGCCAGCGACCATAAAAAATCTCTTATGTTCCTGATTTGCTCATCCGTGTAATTATTGCCATTACTGTTTAGGACCTTTTTGCATTCCTCATCTGTTAACATGTTAATAGAAAAATCCCGATACTTCTGATCATGCAGTAAGTACCAGTGTTTCTATCTCGTCTGGTTTTTCCAGTACCTATTCCATATTCTGAATCATCGTTTTCTTCTTGTTTTCACAATAAA
>JAUYBT010000028.1 GCA_030692905.1 Bacteroidales bacterium | reverse complement strand
TTTCCAACCCATGCGTCCAACCTGTCTCAGGTTTGAATGTCCTGCTATCCCAACTACCAGGGTTGCAAAAATGAGAGGAGCAATAATAGTCTTTATCAGACGCAGGAATATCATACTTACCACCTGCATTTTAATAGCTATCTGTGGTAAGTCATGACCGAATTCAGCACCCAGTATCATGCTGATCAGGATCCATGTTGTGAGAGATCTTTTATATATAGCATACCCAACGATAAGTACAATGGCAATCCATCTGAAGACCATTAAAACAGTTTTGCTTATACTGAAGATATCATAGTGGTTAACTATGGTCAGAAATGAGACGACGAATAAAGTCAGAAGTAAAAAGAGCAGGTAGCGTCGGGGAACATTACTGTCTTTTGTCTTGTTTTTACCGGTACCCGGAGAGGTAGAGGGCGTTATGGGCATAAAATGATATTATTATTACCAGTTCTGCAAACATAATCAAATAAATTGATTGGTTGAAACAGGATTATTTCGCAATTAACATTTTTGTAAATTATTAATTATAAATACATTTCTTAACAATGGACTTATGGGATATAATTAAACAAAAATAGCTTTGGTTGGTTAGAATAATTATGAAGGTGATCTTTGTAATTAATATTATATTATGCATTTATAATCGTTCAAACAAGTCAACATGATCAATATTCCAAAGTCAGATAAAAAGAGAATTGTTATAGCAGGATGCGGTTTTGCCATGTAGGCAAAAAAGTATGAGTTTGGCAGTGACGGTTGCATGGATGAGGTGACAAAATAAAAAATAGGGACACACCATGGCATGCCCCTATAATATCATACGACTTTTCTATTGACTAAAATAGACTGTAAGCAACCGTAATACCTGCAAGAACAACTGAAACCATCGACATCAATTTAATCAGGATATTAAGAGCCGGTCCTGAAGTATCTTTGAAAGGATCACCAACGGTATCACCAACAACACTTGCTTTATGACATTCACTTTTTTTTCCGCCGTAGTTGCCTCTTTCAATAAATTTCTTTGCATTGTCCCATGCACCACCTGAATTGTTGAGCATGCTTGCAAGAACGAAGCCGGATGTCATACCTCCTGCAAGAAGACCAACAATACCGGGAACACCAAAGAGCAACCCGACCAGGAATGGTACTGTGATTGCCATTAAGGAGGGAACCATCATCTCTTTCTGTGCGCCGGCTGTAGAAATCTCTACACATTTTGCATATTCGGGTTTACCTGTTCCGTCCATAATACCTGGTATTTCGCGGAACTGACGTCTTACCTCATCAACCATCTTCCCGGCAGCTCGTCCGACTGCTTTCATACTCATGGCACTGAAAACGAATGCCATCATAGCTCCAATGAAAATACCTCCAAGAAGAATAGGATTAAAAATTGACAGGTCATAAGCGGTAATGAAATCTTTTATCGTTGCAGTTGTGATATTGACAGCTGTTTGTCCATCCTGTACTGCAGGAACTGTATTATGATAGAAGAGAGTGTCGCCAATCTGTTTAAACCCTTCAGGTGTTTTGTCTGCGAGTCTGCCAAGCCACAGTTTTACCTCTTCCATATAAGCAGCCATAAGGGCAAGAGCTGTAAGAGCTGCCGAACCTATTGCAAATCCTTTACCTGTTGCAGCGGTTGTATTGCCCAGACCATCAAGTGCATCTGTTCTTTCTCTTACTTCTGCGGGCAGGTTAGCCATTTCAGCATTTCCTCCGGCGTTATCAGCTATTGGTCCGAAAGCATCGGTAGCGAGAGTGATACCTAAAGTTGAAAGCATACCAACTGCAGCAAAACCAATACCGTAAACTCCCATAGAAAAATCGTGGAAACCACCTGCAAAACCATAAGCAGCTATAATACCTGCAACAATGGTAATTACAGGAACCCATGTTGAGAACATGCCAACTGCCATACCTTCAATAATTACAGTAGCCGGCCCCTGCTGTGCCTGCTTGGCAATTCCCTGGGTTGGTTTATATCCGTCGGATGTAAAATATTCTGTTGACTGCCCAATAATAACTCCTGCAAGCAAGCCGGAAATTACCGAACCGAAAACACCCCATGTTATCCAGCCGCTGAATGCCATAACAGCAAGAGCAACAAGAATTAAAGCAGAACTTCCTCCTGTTCCCAGCAATAATGCATTGAGAAGGTTTTTAGGTGAGGCCGATTCTTTCGCTCTAACCATGTAAACACCGGCAATTGATAATAATATCCCGATTGCCGAAACAATCATAGGTGCAATAATAGCTTTTATCTGAAGGTTAGCTGTTACAGCAGGAAGTGCTGCTCCAAGTGCTGCTGTTGCCAGGATTGAACCTGCATAAGATTCATAAAGGTCAGCTCCCATACCTGCTACGTCACCAACGTTATCACCAACGTTATCAGCAATAGTAGCCGGGTTACGCGGGTCGTCTTCAGGAATACCAGCTTCAACTTTACCAACGAGGTCAGCACCTACATCAGCAGCTTTTGTAAAGATACCACCACCAACACGTGCAAAGAGGGCCTGTGTTGATGCACCCATACCGAATGTCAGCATGACTGCTGTAATCTCAATAAGTTTCTGATGATCAGTAGTCCCGGCCTGAACAAATATAAGTCCAATAAATTTAAGTCCGGTAGCCATATGCTCAGGTGTAAAAATAACAGTGTTGAGCAGGAGGAACCAGAGAGCTATATCAAGAAGTCCGAATCCTACAACAACAAGACCCATAACAGCGCCGCTTCTTAAAGCTACCTGCAATCCTTTGTTAAGCGACTTTGAAGCTGCCCATGCTGTCCTGTTCGACGCAAATGTCGCAGTCTTCATTCCGAGATAACCACAAAGACCTGAAAAGAATCCTCCTGTAAGGAAGGCAATCGGGACAAACGGGTTCTGAACCCCCATATATGCCAGTATTAATAAAAGAATGGCAAGAATAAAAAACACTTTACCTACAACGGTATACTGACGTCTCAGGTAGGCCATAGCTCCTTCCCTGACGTACGAAGCGATCTCTTTCATTTTGTCTGTCCCTTCTTCCTGTATAATCATTCCTTTATAAAATATCCAGGCAAACAACAATGCCAAGAGTGCTGAAATCGGCACAATCCAAAAAATACTACTAATCATAATATTTGTTTTTAAAATTAAAAATTAATGGTTTTGAAATGAAAAAAATTCACCGGTACAAAACTATATTAGTTTTTATTCTAAACAAGATTTTTCTTATTTAAAATTTGCAATCAATATAGCCTGTCAGCAAAATATCTTGTTTTCTATTTATTTTTAACATATTTATCCATCCAGTTTAATACCTCCCAGTGCTTATGCAGAATTGTCTCACGTGCTATTCTTATACCTGCGATCCTTAACTCTTCAGCAGAAAGTTCTTCAATAGTTATGATACTTGATCTCTCAATAAGAAGAATATTGGCCTTATCCGGACTCACTGAGGTTGAAGGAGTCAGTGGGGCATCGACTATTTTAACTATTTCAGCGGGAGGTAACTGATATTTCAATGCCTCCTGAGCAGATATATTGAATACTAAAAATATAAATGCAGTTAGAACAAGTAAAGATTTTCTGACCATGACAAAATATTTTTTAAAGAGTTTTAAGTTTTTCAAAGATATTGATTTGAATATATCATACTATGTTTTATAATACTTACTTCATTTTTAACACTTCTACCTAATACATTTATTACTTTTGTCCAAAATATTAAAGTTAGCAGTTTGCAACAAAACAATGTTAACGGTATTAGAGTCGGAAGTCAGAAGCCCGAAGTCCGAAGAAAAAAACTTCGGTCTTCCGACTTCGGACTTCCAACTGATTAGTTACAGCAGTATATATAAATATAACAAAGAAAATAATCATGGTAAATTTTTTTGATGACAAAATATCAGAAAGACTTGGTGGAGTCAACTTTGGAAAATCAACAGTGATATACAAATTTGAACTTATTAAAAGAGCAAAAGCAGCGGCAAAAAAAGCACACCCTGAATCAGGCTTAATCGACATGGGGGTTGGAGAACCTGACTGGCCTGCCGATCATCTGGTAGTAAAAGCTTTATCAGAAGAAGCCGGAAAACCTGAAAACAGATGGTATGCGGATAACGGAATTCCTGAATTTCAGGAAGCCGCAGCCCGTTACCTTGAAAAAGTATATGGGCTTTCAGGTTTAATACCGTCAGAACATATTATTCATGGTATAGGATCAAAACCGGTACTTGCAATGCTTCCGATATGTTTTATTAATCCCGGTGATATTTTACTTACGACAGTTCCTGGTTACCCGGTAACAGCAACTTATACAAAATATCTTGGCGGCGAAGTATTCAACCTTCCATTACTGGAATCAAACTCATTTTTGCCAGACTTAAGTATAATACCTCAATCAATTTTAAAAAGAGCTAAGCTGCTATATCTGAATTATCCAAATAATCCAACAGGTGCTGTGGCGACTACTGAATTCTTTACGCAGGTAGTTGATTTTGCTAAGAAGAACAATATTATCGTCATTCATGATGCATCTTACAGTGCATTAACATACGATGGATACAAACCACTAAGTTTTCTTTCTATTAAAGGAGCAATGGATGTTGGAATAGAAGTCCATTCATTATCAAAGGCTTTTAATATGACGGGATGGAGAATAGGTTTTGTTTGTGGAAACAGTAAAGCGATAAAAGCTTATGCAACTGTAAAAGATAATACGGATTCAGGGCAGTTCAGAGCAATTCAAAAGGCAGCTATTCAGGCGTTAAGGCATACTGAAATAACAGATAAAACGATAATTAAATACTCAAGAAGATTCAATCTGCTGGTAAATGCTTTAAATGATTTAGGATTTGATGCTAAAAAGCCGAAAGGATCATTTTACTGTTATGTAAAAGCTCCTTTCGGTACGGAAAGTGGTAAAGTTTTTAATTCAGCATCTGAATTTTCCGAATTTCTTATACATGAATCATTAATATCTACTGTTCCCTGGGACGATGCCGGGAAATTTATTCGTTTCTCGGTAACCTTTGAGGCAGATTCACTTCAAAAAGAAATAGAAGTAATTAATGAAATGAAAGAGAGGATGAAAATATTAAAATTAAAATTCTGAAATAAGCGAGAAACTTCGAGCGAGAATACGCGCTGCTTAATTAAGCGCTCAGGGAGTATGACATCCCGGTATGACATTTGTAATGCAGATAAATAATTAACCCGGTTAAAAGACTTAACTTGACCTGTTCCTGAAAAATACCTTAAGTTAATGGTTGTTAATAATTGCTTTTATGTTAATTTTGGACACAATCCTAATTGAAGCTGATTTATGCCTAAAATATCTGCGGTTATTATAACGTATAACGAAGAATTGTTTATTGATAAATGTCTTGTTTCAATTGTTGGGATTGCCGATGAGATAGTTATAGTTGATTCATTTTCCACAGATGCGACTGAAGAAATTTGTAAAAAATATGATGTCAGGTTTGTAAAACACGAGTTTGAAGGATACAGAGATCAAAAGAATTTTGCCCTGCGGCTTGCAACTTATAAAAATATATTATCTCTTGATGCTGATGAGGCTTTAAGCGACAGGCTCAGAGAGTCGATACTTGCTGCTAAAGAGAAATGGGACTTTGATGGTTATTTGTTTAACCGACGAAATAACTTTTGTGGAAAGTGGATCCGGCATTCGCAATGGTACCCCGATAGACAGTTGAGACTTTTTTATTCCGACAAAGGGCAATTTGGAAAACTCAATCTCCATGAGAAATTCATAATGTTAAATGGAGCTAAAGTTGGCAAGCTGAAAGGCGATCTGCTTCACTGGCCTTTTTCTTCACACCAGGATCATCTTGATAAAATGAGTGAATATTCTCTGATCGGTGCCGGGGAGTTTCATAAAGCCGGGAGAAAGGCCAGTCTGTTCACTCCATATATCCATCTCATATGGGGGTTTTTCAGATCATATATTATCAGAGGAGGTTTCCTTGACGGTTATGACGGATTTTTGATCTGCTCCTTATATGCAAAATCTGCCTTCAATAAATACAGGAAACTGAGGCAGCTCAATAAGAACGGAGTTTCCCGATAACTCAAACTGTATGATCTTCGATGAAGACATAAAAGAATCTCTGATCACCCTGAAAAAGGGTGGTATCATTCTCTATCCAACTGATACAATATGGGGTCTTGGTTGTGATGCCACTAACCCCTCTGCAGTTGAAAAGATCTTTAGAATAAAATCAAGAAGCGACAGTAAAAGTCTGATTATTCTTGTTGACGGTGAACAGATGCTTGATCGTTATGTAAAAGATATCCCGGAAATAGTTTATGAACTTACCAGCGTTTCCGATAGTCCTCTCACAATAATCTACCCTACAGGCAAAAATCTGGCAGCCGGTGTTTGCAGTGAGGATGGTTCGATAGGAATAAGAATCTGTCATGATGAATTCTGCCGCGAACTGATAAGTCGGTTCCGTAAACCACTTGTTTCAACCTCAGCCAATTTCAGCGGTAAACCATCACCTGAAAATTTCAGTGAAATTGAAAAGTCTGTTATTGATACCGTCGATTTTGTTGTAAAATATCGTCAGAATGACCGGCAAAAACATTCTGCATCACCTGTCATTAAAATGGAACAAAACGGTACAATTAAGATTATAAGGAAATAATCTATTTTGACCTGACCCGTCCTGAGCCTGAAATGCTTATAGAAATTATTCTGTCAGTTAATTTCAGTAAGTCCTTCCGGGATATCCATTATTATATTATTTTTCTTTTTATCGATACTCACGATAAAATGTTCATGGAAAGGGATAAGGATTTCTTTATTCTCAGGGGAGTTAATATTCAGCAGCCATTGCCCGGGATTTGGAATAACTTCCGTAATTGTTCCAAGCAAAATATCGTTCTGTATTAAAACTTTATATCCAATGAGGCTCTGAATATCATCTGTATTATTCTCAGCAGGAATACCTGAAGTCAGAAACACACGGCAGCCGGTAAATTCGCTGATTTTTTCAATTGAGTCGTAACCCTCAAATTTAAGTTTCAGAATATCGGCTCCTGAATACTCCGAATCTGAAATAGAAAAAGGAACCGGTCTTCCTTCAATTTCCAGAAAGACCGATTCCATTTGGGGTATATTTTCAGAAAAGATTTTCTCTAACTTAACTGTTACGGCACCCTTGTAGCCGTTGACTTTCGTGATTCGTCCCAGTAATATGTTGCTAATGTAAGCCATTGGATCGTTGATCCTTATGACCTTTCAACTACTCCTGAGGCTTATCCTCTGCAACCGGCTCTGATGCAGTCTCTTCTGCAACTCGTACCTGAGTTGGTTCTTCGGCAGGGGGTGCCTCTTCGGCCTGAGCTTCTGCTTTATCTCTTGCTGCTGCTTTAGCTGCAAGATCTGCAGTTCTCTTTGCGAGTTTCGCTGCTCTTGCTTCGTTAACGCGCTTTTCAACCGTAAGCCGTTTCCCTAATTCATCATCCTGAGATTTTTCAAGACCTGATTTCTTCGCTTCGATTTTTGCTTCGTTCTGTATCATCCACTCTTCAAACCGCTTTGTCGCTTCTGCTTCATCGAATGCACCTTTTTTAACACCTTCAAGAAGATGCTTTTTAATTAGAACACCTTTATAAGACAGGATAGCCCTACATGTATCTGTAGGTAATGCGCCATTTTGCAGCCAACCCAACGCTTTATCGAAATCGAGTTCGATAGTTGCCGGATTAGTGACCGGATTATACGATCCGACCTTTTCAATATATCTGCCATCCCGTGGCGATCTGCTATCTGCAACCACAATGTGGTAGAAGGCCACTTTCTTACGGCCTTTTCTAGCTAATCTGATTTTAACTGCCATTAATTCTTACGCTTTATTATTTAACCTGTTTTAAAATTGTGGCTGCGAAGATAGTAGTAAATATTTAATTGAACAAATGAATAATACTAATTTAGCGATCCGCAGATTCAACCCGCTAATGCTTCGGATTATTTTTTTATCGATAGCCGGACTCCTCCAATCATAATCCAATTTTACGTATTTTTGTGAACTGATCAAACTGAATATATTATCTCCATCAATGACAGCATTCGCTCACTTACATGTTCACACTCAATACTCTATACTCGATGGAGCTTCAAATATCCCTTTGCTTATCGATAGGGTGAAATCTCTGGGAATGGAAGCTATTGCAATTACCGATCATGGTAATATGTTTGGCGTTAAAGAGTTTCACAACAGCGCCACAAAAAAGGGGATAAAACCTGTTATAGGGTGTGAAATTTATGTTGCGAAAAGATCTATTGAAGATGTCAGTGGAAAAGAGGACCGCTCCGGCGATCATCTTATTCTCCTGGCCAAAAACCTCACAGGATATAAAAACCTGATTAAACTTGTTTCAATTGCCTGGATCAAAGGCTTTTACTATAAGCCGCGTGTAGACAAGGAACTTTTGGCAAAATATAAAGAAGGCCTGATAGCTTCCTCAGCATGTCTGGCCGGAGAAATTCAGGATGAGATACTTAATGGTACCACATCAGGTGCGGAGGCAGCCCTGATGAGCTATCTTAATATTTTCGGGGAAGATTTTTACCTTGAGATGCAGCGGCACGAGACCTACGATCCCGACGCTGACAGATCTACCTTTCCCCTTCAGCTGAAAGTTAGCGAGGCTTTTAAAAAATTATCAGCTAAATATAATGTAAAACTGATTGCCTCAAATGATGTCCATTTTATTAATGCCGAAGATGCTGAAGCACACGACAGGCTGATATGTATTAATACTGCAAAAGATATTGACGATCCGAACAGATTAAGATATTCAAAACAGGAGTATCTTAAAAGTGAAGCAGAGATGCGTGTCATCTTCAGCGATGTTCCTGAAGCTATCGATAATGTTGCCGGACTGGTCGATAAAATTGAAAAATACAAGCTCGACCATGATCCGATCATGCCTGAATTTGAGTTGCCTGAGGGTTATACCGACAAAGACCAGTATTTGCGATTTCTGACTTACAAAGGGGCAGAGGAGAGATGGGGAACACTTACACCAGAGCAGACCGAAAGGCTTGATTTTGAGTTGGAGACAGTTGCTAAGATGGGATTTCCGGGATACTTCCTTATCGTTCAGGATTTCCTTCGTGCTGCCAGGGAGATGGGGGTCTCTGTTGGTCCGGGAAGAGGCTCCGCTGCCGGTTCAGCAGTTGCGTTTTGCCTCAGGATTACTGATATGGATCCCATTAAATACGGACTACTGTTCGAGCGTTTTCTGAGCGACGACCGCGTTTCAATGCCTGATATTGATATTGATTTTGATGAAGACGGAAGAGAGGCTGTCCTTAAATATGTTGTTGATAAATACGGGCACGATAAGGTTGCTCATATAATCACTTTCGGATCAATGGCTGCCAAAATGGCCATAAGGGATGTTGCAAGAGTTCAGAAACTCCCGTTGCAAGATGCTGACAGGCTTGCCAAGCTTGTCCCTGAAAGGCCGGGGATCACCCTCTCGGAGGCCTATGCAGAGGTGCCTGAACTCGCAAAGGAAAAAAATTCTTCCAATAAGCTGATAGCACAGACATTAAAATATGCTGAAGTACTTGAAGGTTCTGTAAGGCAAACGGGGGTTCATGCCTGTGGCATAATAATCGGGAAAGACTCTCTCGACAATTATATCCCGCTATGCACAGCAAAAGATACTGATCTGTATGCAACACAGTACGATGGAAGTCATGTTGAGTCCGTTGGTTTACTTAAGATGGATTTCCTGGGTTTAAAAACACTCTCCATTATAAAAGATGCTATTGACAATATTAAAAAATCGAAAGGGATAGAGATTAACATCGAAGAACTACCCCTTGATGATAAAAAAACTTTTGAACTCTTCAGTAACGGTGAAACAACAGGGATCTTCCAGTTTGAATCAACCGGAATGAAGAGATACCTGAAAGATCTTGTGCCAAACAGGTTCGAAGACTTAATAGCCATGAATGCCCTCTACCGTCCCGGACCAATGGAATATATTCCAAAGTTCATCAGAAGGAAGCATGGAACCGAAAAGATCGACTATCCCATCCCGATAATGGAGAAATATCTTGAAGACACTTATGGAATTACGGTTTACCAGGAACAGGTGATGTTACTTTCACAGGAACTGGCAGGTTTTTCCAAAGGAGAAGCTGATTCCCTGAGAAAAGCCATGGGGAAAAAGAAACGCTCCATTATGGATGAGAAGAAGCAGAAGTTTCAGGAGGGTTGTTCAAGGAATGGGTTTGATGAAAATGTCGTAAATAAGATCTGGTCCGACTGGGAAGCTTTTGCACAATATGCTTTCAATAAATCGCACTCAACCTGTTACGCCCTTGTTGCATTCCAGACAGGTTACCTTAAAGCCAATTTCCCTGCAGAATATATGGCAGCTGTTCTCAGCCGTAATATAAGTGATATCAAAAAGATCACAACATTTATGGATGAGACCCGCAGGATGGGGATGGATGTACTCGGACCTGATGTTAATGAGAGTAATGTGAAATTCACTGTAAACAAGGATGGAAATATAAGGTTTGGTCTTGGTGCGATTAAAGGAGTTGGGGAAAGTGCTGTATTGCAGCTGATTGAGGAGAGGGAAAAGAATGGCTTTTATAAGGATATTTATAATCTTGTTGAAAGAGTGAACCTTAACTCACTTAACAAGAAAAATCTTGAGGCTATGGCCGTTGCAGGAGCATTTGACTGTTTTCCGTCAATAATCAGGGCACAATATTTTTCGCTCGACACGAGAGGATCGAGCTATATCGAAAGCCTGATCAGATACGGGAACAACGCAAAAACTGTTAAGAATTCAAGCCAGCAGTCTCTTTTCGGTGAAACAGGCGGGTTTGATATGGTAAAACCTGAACCTGCCCCCTGCCCCGATTGGCCTAAACTGGAAAAGCTTAACAGGGAAAAGGAGGTAATTGGTATCTATCTGTCCTCTCATCCTCTCGATGATTTCAAACTGGAGATCAACACTTTTGCAACCGCAACACTTGCCGATCTGCAAAATCTCCGCGAATATCTCGAAAGAGATGTTGTCGTTGCAGGAATGGTGACAGACACAAAAAACGGGATCGGGAAAAACGGCAAACCTTACGGCTCATTTACACTCCAGGACTATTCCGATTCATTCCGGTTTATGATGTTTGACAAAGATTTTATTGAAAACAGTAAGTTTTTTACTATTGGATATTATCTTCTTATTAAGGGAAGAGTACAGAGACGAAAGTATAAAGAAGATGAACTTGAATTAAGGATAAAAACAATAAATCTTTTATCAAGCGTGAAGGATGAGCTTATTAAATCAGTAACGCTTAAGATCAACCCTGAGAATATCAGTAACGAGATGATTAATGAGCTTAAGGAGCTGATTCATGAAAACAAGGGAGAAACCGAACTGAAATTCCTCTTCCTTGATTCTGATGACAAAATCTCACTCCCCATGTTTTCCAGAACCTTCCGTGTGAGGTTGAATAACGAATTAATCTCATATCTCGATGATCATCCTGGCATTGATTTTAAAGTCAATTAGCTATCTTTGCAACAGATACTTATAGGAAAATTTTTAAAATATTAATTATTATGGCATTAGAGGTAAATGATGGTAATTTTGATGAATTAGTCATCAAATCAGACAAACCGGTTGTCGTTGACTTCTGGGCAGAATGGTGTGGCCCATGCAGAATGATTGCCCCTATAATTGAAGAGATATCAAACGAGTATTCAGGTAGGGCTCTCGTTGTGAAATGCGATGTTGATAGCAGTCCTGGTGTTGCAGCCAAATATGGTATCAGGAACATTCCGACAATTCTTTTCTTCAAGGATGGCAAAATAGCCGACAAACAGGTTGGCGCTGCTCTAAAGAATAGCTTTGTAACTAAACTTAATGCCCTTATTTAAAAGTTAGAATTATTCAATATGACCGTTCGGTTTATCGTAACGGCCTTTTTAATAATCGCCCATGACAATTTGTGTGTTTGCCTCTTCCAGCAGCCGCATTAACAGTGAGTATGCAACTGCTGCTTCAAACCTTGGATTACTCTTTGCACAGGCTAAAATGGATGTAGTATATGGTGGCGGTGGCATCGGCCTGATGGGCAAACTAGCTGACGCTGTTCTTGAAAACGGAGGTACAATTACCGGTGTGATACCCTCTTTCATGAAGGATGAAGGATGGGATCATTCAAATGTAAAGGAGATGATTTTAACACAGGATATGGGAGAAAGAAAAAAGCAGATGTTTGCAATGGCAGATGCCGTTGTTGCTTTGCCAGGCGGAGTCGGAACACTTGAAGAGTTGACAGAAGCTATAACTCTGAAACAGCTTGGTCTGTTCATTGGGCCGATTATCATCCTCAATACATTGAACTTTTATAAATCATTTATTGATTTTCTTGAACATATGATATCAGGCCATTTCCTGAGATATGAACATAAAGGTATGTGGGAAATTGCCAATACTCCTGAGGCGGTTCTGTCTTATCTTTTAAAAAAGGATACCTGGCTGCAAGACCCAAGGAGTATTGCAAAAATCTAATTTTCAGGCATTTTAGTATTTATATATATAATACCGTCTTCACTTATTCCAATCCCTTAAGTATATTTCAAGGGAACTACCGCTGAAAATTGTCCGTGATAATAATGTCCCGTGTATTAGAGGTGCTTTCACTCCTCCTTTAAAATAATTTCCCCCGGTAAAAACTCTCGCCTCATCCCACAACCCGTTTGAAATAAAATGATTCAGCACTTTTGCCCCTCCTTCAATTAACAGTGATTGAATACCTGCACTGAATAGGTATCCGGCGATTTGCAAGGAAGAAGGTACATTATCATCTAATCTCACTTTTATCGCTTTTGCGATGTTTGCATTCATATTATGAGTAAACACAATAACCTTACCATCTGTTTCATTTACAACTGATTCTTTATTGAGTGATCCTGAACTACTAAGGATTATTCTTAAAGGATGAGTTCCCTTCCATTCCCTTACATTGAGCCTTGGATCATCTGCTCTTACTGTACCGGCACCGACAAGAATTGCCTGTTCAGATGCTCTCCATTTATGAACCAGAACTCTTTCAGGCTTGCCTGTTATCCAGGTTGGCTCAGTTTTATGATCTTCAGATCTTGAAATATCTAAATATCCATCAGCACTTTGTGCCCATTTAAGGGTTATATAAGGCCTCTTTTTCTCATGAAAGGTAAAAAACCGCCTGTTGAGTCTTCTGCATTCATCTTCAACCACTCCGGTTATGACCTCGCAACCTGCATCCAGGAGCCTGATCAATCCTTGTTCCGATACTTTTTCACTTGTATCAACGGTTCCGATCATTACGCGGGGAATTGAATTAGAAATAATAAAATCTGCACAGGGGGGTGTCTTCCCAAAATGGGAACAGGGCTCAAGGTTTACATAAAGCGTTGAAGATTTCAACTTTGCTTTATCGGAAACAGCGTTAATGGCATTAACCTCAGCATGAGGCTCGCCTGCTTTGAGATGGGAACCCTCTCCCACAATTTTGCCATCATGCACAATTACTGAACCTACCATTGGATTAGGATAAGTCAAACCCTCGGCTTTGGAGGCCAGTTCGAGGCATCTTCTCATGAATTTAATATCATCTTTCTCCGCCATTACGATGAAAATGCTAAATTTGACTTATGGGTGTTAATATACAAACAATAAAAGATATCAGGTTTTATCTTGCAAAGGAACTTGAAAAAATCTATCAGGAACAGGAAATAAGCGCCCTTGCCAATATAATCATTAAGACTGTTATTGGCATAACAAAGGTGCATCAGCTTTATATGACAGAACAAATAGTTACCAAGCAGCAGGCGGGAAGAATTATCAATATCTGCAAAGAGCTTAAAACCGGAAAACCTATCCAATATATCCTGGGTGAGACCAGTTTTTATGATTGTGTCATCAGAGTAACCAGTGCGACACTTATTCCTCGTCCCGAGACAGAGGAGCTGGTTGATCTTATCATCAGGGAAAACAGGGGCTATCAGGGAACGATTATTGATATCGGGACAGGTTCGGGCTGCATAGCTGTCGCCCTTGCAGTAAATCTGCCAGGCGCGGTAGTTATTGGAATAGATATCTCGGATGAGGCCATCATGACAGCCCGGGAAAATGCACAATTAAATAATGTGACAGTCTCGTTTGTGAAAGATGATGTTTTCAGCTTTGATTCTGAAAGGGTTGATAAGGCAGGTATCATTGTCAGCAATCCGCCTTATGTCCGCAATTCGGAAAAACAATTTATGAGCAAAAACGTACTTGATTTTGAGCCTCATTCGGCCCTTTTTGTACCCGAATCCGATCCTCTTATATATTATCGTGCCATACTTAAACTTGCAAACAAAATTCTTATACACAGAGGCAGGTTGTATTTTGAGATCAATGAAGCGATGGGGAAATCAATTGTACAGTTACTTGAATCATCCGGATATACTGAGATACAAATTGTTGCAGATATTAATAGTAAGGAGAGAATAATTAAAGGAATAAAAGATGTCTGAAAATGCCCTGTTCAAAACTACTCTCTCCAAAGCGATGGCCCAGTGCTCCCGCCGGGAATTCTGTTGTAGTGAAATACGGGCTAAACTATATTCGTGGGGCTTGGGCGATATTGATAGTGAGAAAATTATAAGTGTGCTGATAAAAGAAAACTTTATAAATGAAGATCGGTTTGCACAGGCTTTTGTGAAAGATAAATTCAATTACAATAAATGGGGCAAGGTTAAGATTGCTGCTCACCTCAGGGGAAAAAACATTCCCGGGGATATTATAAGAACAGCTCTGGATGTCATTGATAATGAACTTTATAAAAAGACATTAAGTGATTTGATATCCGGTCATCGTCGGTTTGTCAAAGCCAAAAATCAGTATGATCTGAAAGCCAAGCTTTTAAGATACGGGTTATCAAAAGGATTCGAAAGCAGTCTTTTGTATGATATCCTGAATGATCCTGAAGATTAACAATATCAATTACCGTCGGTTTTAACCGACGGAAGAAGGGACTCTTCTACCGTTAGGGACTTTAGTCCTTCAGGATTTATTGGGCTAAAGCCCGGGTAGATATCAACCCTTGTACCGTTGGCTTCAGCCAACGGTAATTTGAATACGAATTGGAATTTTGTGATCATTGCCCGTAGGGCATAAAGACTTGTTGTCAATTACAAAATGTCAGAAATTATCCGGGCAATAAACGGCCAGAAAGAGATCAGAAAGATCAGGCCGGAGCCAATACAGTCAATAATTATCAATTGTTTGCGGGTGTCGGGGTACCACAGATAGAATATCGAAAATACCACCCTTAGAATAAGTTGCGAAGCGAAGAAAAGGAACACTCGCATCCCATATAAATTCCATCTGTATGCTTCATCAATCCTCCCTCTTACTATCAAAGAAAAACTATGCGACAACCCGCATGAGAAACATTGTTCACCAGTAAGTTTTTCATGTAAACAGATAACAGGGTAATTATCCTTTTCAGGAGAAAAAAAGCCGAAGTATGCGATAATCAGCAATATTACTCCGGCAAAAAATATATTAATAATAAGGTAAGGCTCATTTCTGAGCCTTACCTTTAAGTTTTGTTCCGGACTACTTTTTCTTTTGTAAAGTATCATCCTTCTGAGTGTTTCCACTTTCAAGATCTTCAAGCTTCTGCTCTTGATCCTTTTTATTTGAACTGGCGTTTATTTCAACTTTTTCACCATTACTCTCAACCTTTATTGAGATATTCGCATCTTCAAGATCCTTAATAAAATTATCCTGAACATCATTAATAATATTATGAAAGTCACCTGACCATTTGTCAGCACTCTTTGCGAACTTACTGGCTACAAATACCTGCGAGAATGAGATCATTGATGCAATTATCGCAATAATCAGTCCGGCAATTAACATCCCACGCGGTGAGTTATTTCTGGCAGCCTGAGAAAGCCCGACTGATGCGAGAACGATAGCTATGATCCCGGGGATAATTGCAATCAGCCCCACACAGGGAATAACTGCAAGGACAAATGTGATTATAGCTGTAATGAGAGCAGCAATCCCCAGATTTTGTCCTGTGTTGTTTTGTACATCTTCCATGATATTTAAATTATTTGTTATTATTCATTCCTGGTAAGGATGTTAACCATATCCTGCTCTAAAGACGTCGTTGGATTTTCAATGATGCGTCCGGCTTCAATATTATTTTTATAAATAATAAATGTCGGTACCCGTTGGATATCCAGTTTGTCGTATTCTCCTACCGGCGACAATTTTGCATTATCAACCCCGATAAATGTCACCATCGAAACCGGGAACTTCCAGATATCGAGAATCCTCATAAACCGGGGAACCTCTCTTCTGCTGTCGGGGCACCATGTTCCCATCACGATTTTTATGGTCAGGTTATCCTTGCTTATATCCTGTAATTTATTGATTACCTCACTACTAAACTGATATTCATCGTATCCCTTAATGTACCAGACAGAATGAGGGGCCATGGGAAGTCTGTCAAGATTGAAATACCCGAGCAGCCATGTGGCCTGATCGGAAAAATTAATTGCCAGAGGGGCAACATCTGAAACGGGTACCTGGGTCTGTGTTCCTTCCGGTCTTATCTCAGCAGCAGGTTTTATTGTTTTGCACCCGCTGATGCAAACCAGAAGTAAAATGAGCAGAAAAGAAATATTTTTCATTTATGACAATTTAGGGAATACAAATTAAAAGGATTTTTTTAAATGCAGATAACAAATCAGCAAGAATTTACTTTGAACTAAAATCTGAAATTAACTACCCGATTTTTTTATCCGGTTTGTATAGTATATAGAAATGCCAATAGAAATTGCAGCAAGAAAAAGTAATGCTAACACCCTGTAGATTATCTCGATTCTAGCCAGGTCAACTATGAAAAGATAAAAAGCGGCACAGATCATGGTCCCCAGGGTCATATATCTGTATTTTACATTTTTAAGGATAAAACTAAGTAAGAAATAAAGAAGTGCTGCCATTGTCCATGAAAGTGTCACAAATTGTCTGGGAACAGCATGAAATAAAGCATATAATACCATAAAAAAACCTTCGATCAGATATAGGTTTCTTATCAGGTCTGTTTGTATTTGTAACCGTGACCTCTTCCAGTTAATTATTCTTGCAGAAATAAGGGCAATCAACGCAAAAGAAAAATTAACTCCATCGACAGATTTTGATGACAAAAGATATACAGTAAGGATTGTCATGAAAAGAACACTATTCAGGATTGCTATCAGCCTGTTACGAAACCAAAGTGCCATGGAAACCACAATCAGGCTTTGAACCGAAAGAAGCAAATAGACCCGCGGGAGTCCAAAGAGTCCATAAAGAGCAATGCTCATTGCCATAAAACCATAAAGAACGTAGAAAGCTGATGCAAAATTCCAGTCAGATCTTGAATGTAAAATCGTTGAATATATGAGGCAACAAATAGTTATTACAGCAAAAAGAGAAACATAATCTGTACTAAAGAACCTTAATACAACGAGAAGAAGCAGAAAAGTAAATAGTATTCCATTAGTGAATGTAACCCCAATCAAAAAACTATCGGAAAAAGTATCTTTCGTTCTGAACAATAAAACAATGGAAAAGCATGCTCCCAGTCCAAAAAGATAAATGACGTCAAAATGATGTTCCGATATCATTTGCATCTGGTGACCCATTAAAGGATTTCCAAACAGCCACAGGAAGAAAGAGATGTAAGTAAGAAATATTGCTACAACAACTAATGGTTCCCATTTAAACCTGTAAAAATAATATATGGTTCCGGCAGCTGTCAACGTTACTAATGGTAACATGAAATGTGTTGCATCGCCAATGATAGCTGTAGTCAAGGCAAAAAACACAGATAAAGCGGCAAAAGCCTGGGATTTATTGCGGATTGAAAAATATGCCTGGATCGCAACAAGTAACAGCAAGATAATAACAGATATAGTTTTATTAGAGATTACTGGTGAAGCTGAAAAAAAATGTAATTTGAGGGTAATATAGAAGAGAAGTATCTGAGCATTCATCTTAAACATAAATGCCAGGTGAACGTTAGTTTTCTTTAAATAATTTGCCAGAAAAAAAATTGATGCAGATGTAATGTAACCAAGAATAATTGATAAAAACCGGTGCCCCAGAATCATCAGATATTGTGTCAGGAAGGAGATACCAAATAGCAGCACTATATTGCCTAACCATGCCAGGCCAAATCTTCCTATCTGCGATTCAAGCCCCTTTTCCTCTTCATTTAATGTATCTGAATTCAGCGATGGATCAACTGTTTGAACCTGCTCTTCTGATCTGTATGCGTTTTTATTGTCAGCGATTATCAGGGCTGATTCCAACCTGCTCAGGCGAAGTTCTATAGAATGCAGGCGTGTGCCAATTTTTTCCAGTTCATTATCCTGATCTGCCATGGTAAATAATTATAACTATTCTTCCTCTTCCACCATTTTCCAGGGGGGCAATAACCATAAAAGAAATGCAAGTATCCCTATTGGAAGTATAAGCCAAAATGCGGCCATCAGCGTTCCGTCGAGACCAATAAGCCCAACCTTAAAACTTGTAAATCCGGAAAAACTTTTTGAGAATAACTGTCCTCCGATTACAACATTCCACCTCATTGAATAAACCCCAATCAAAACCAGTATGCTCACAATGAAATACATAGTTTTACGAAGTTTTATCTTATGCTTGTAGAACTGCAGGAAGGCAAGTGTAATAAGCGGAATAATTGTCCCCACCAGTCCCTGTGCAACAAAAAGAGTAAGGTATAATTTCCCCGAAACCAGTAATTTTATGATTTCAAATGATTCTTCGGCTTCATAAATCCTTTGTATCTGATCGAGGCCTTCAAGAGTAAAGTCAAGAATTAATACGAAGAAGAGATACTTCCCTATTGCATCCAGTACATTCACATCAATGACTTTCTTTCGGATATGTGATATTACCATATAAACCAACATGACCAGGGAAATTCCTGATACCATAGCCGAAAAGAGAAAAATAATCGGCATAAGAGGCGTTGACCACCAGGGATTAGCTTTAATGGATCCGAAGATAAATCCTACATAACCATGTAAAATAAAAGCAGACGGAATTCCGATTACAGTAATAATATATCCGAGTTTCCTGTCCCATTTAACTGTTCTTGGAGATATATCGCTTACTCCAAGTGTAAGAACTTTATAAACCCATTTTATCACTCCCTTTTTCTCATTCGACCATACAACCATACTATGCCGGTAGTCAAACCATATTTCAAGTAATAGCACGACCATCAGATACCACAGGTACACAAAGCCGAAAATTGCCATTGCTGATGATGAGTTAGGAGTTATCATAATTTCATAGGCTCTCTGTGGTTGTGAGAGATGACTGATTAATGGCATCGTCGCAACCAACAGAAATGAAAGGGCTGTAAGAAGTGCAATCTGGTATGTGGGTTTCAGAATTTTAACCTTGAAAACCCTCTCCAGCGATGCAAGAATAAAAGCTCCGGCAACAAGCCCTGTTATAAATGGGTAAACAACAATCAGAATTCCCCACTGCAGATCAATTTCATTCGGGAAAATATAGCCTTGTGCATTGGCCAGAATTTCATACAAGTGTTGGTAATGTGGTTCCATATTATCTTACCTCCGAACTTAATGCATTATAATACAGTTTTGCACCGGTATTCAGGTTAGGTCTGAGTACCTGTGTTGTATGCTCCTTTAAAAACTTAACCAGTTCACTTTCTTTGTCCCTCAGATTACCGTACATCCTGGCGCCGGTTGGACAAACTTCCATGCAGGCCGGTGCAAGATTCTTCTTCAACCGGTGATAGCACAGGGTGCATTTATTGGCAACTTTCTTAACGGGATGCATAAACCTGCAGCCGTATGGGCATGCCTGTACGCAATACCTGCATCCTATACAGTATTTTTCATCAATAAGCACAACTCCCTCAGGACTCAAATAGGTTGCACCTACCGGGCATACCTGTTCACAGGGCGATTTTGAACAATGGTTACACATTTTTGGAACAAAAAAGGATTTAAAGATATCCTCATCAGGGACAGTCTGCTTAAAGCCATCAATTCCTCCATTAGGGGAAACAATATTCACGCTACCATCATTTTTAACAGTATACTGTTCTATCCAGGTACGAAAGAAAAATGGTTCGATGGGGACATCATTTTCATTTTTGCATGCTTTGGCACAAATACCGCATCCAATACACTTTTGAATATCTATTACTATCCCATACCATGGCAGGCTTTCATCTTTCGGTTCAGCTGCAAAAAGCAAAACCTGCGATGATTTCAGCCAAGAATATCCGATTGTGGCACCAGCAAGAGTTGCTGCCGATTTAAGGAATTTTCTTCTTGATGACTTTATTTTTTCATTTCCCATGGCTGATGTGGATTGTGACATTCTATGCAGTTCTTACCAATATTGTGTTTTTTAAGGTCTACTTGAAATACGGCATTTCTTTGTTTTGCTGCATTCATGGCATGACAAAGGCCACAAAATTCTCTGCCTGTTGGTTTTAAAATATCTGCCGATTCTCCGCTTAAAACATGCTTCTGACCGGGTCCATGACAAGTTTCACAATGTATTTCACTATGAACATCCAGTGCTTTCATATCTTCAATATCCTGATGACATTCAAAGCAAGCTTTTTGCCCGGCATAATGAATTTCAGGTTGTGCATTATCAATCAGAGAAGCTCCGCGA
>JAUYBT010000225.1 GCA_030692905.1 Bacteroidales bacterium | reverse complement strand
TTGGTCTTCTCCAGTAACCGGTCGGCCAGTGTACTCTTGCCATGGTCAATATGAGCTATTATGCAGAAATTCCGGATATTGTCCATCTAACTAGATTGCTTTAAATCAGGTGTAAATATATAAAATTATCGGCTTTAACTTATACAAAGAGAGCCCTTCAACTTATTGATGAAGGGCTCTCTATAATACTATGTTAATATTACATCATTCCTGGCATGCCACCACCCATACCCTGTGGCGAACCTGCCGGATGTTCTTCTTTTTCTTCTACAACAACAGCTTCTGTAGTAAGGAACATACCTGCAACTGAAGCAGCATTTTCGAGTGCAACGCGGACAACTTTAACAGGATCTATAACGCCTGATCCATAAAGCTTTTCATAATTATCGGTTTGTGCGTTGTATCCGTAATCCCCTTTGCCTGCTTTAACATTCTGAGCAACAACAGCGCCCTCTTTACCTGAATTGATAGCAATCTGACGTAATGGTTCTTCAATTGCACGTTTTACAATTTCGATACCGGTTGTCTGATCCTCATTATCACCTTTCAGTCCCACGAGTGCACTTATCGCACGGATATAAGCAACACCACCACCGGGAACAATACCTTCTTCAATCGCAGCACGTGTTGCATGAAGAGAATCATCAACGCGGTCTTTCTTCGATTTCATTTCAACTTCAGAAGAAGCTCCGATATAGAGAACAGCAACACCACCTGCCAGTTTAGCAAGACGTTCCTGTAATTTTTCCTTATCATAATCAGAAGTAGTAGTAGTCATTTGCTGTCTGATCTGGGCCACACGTGCTTTGATCATCTCTTTGTCACCGGCACCGTTTACAATTGTTGTATTTTCTTTATTTATTGTAACTTTTTCTGCTGTACCAAGCATGTCGAGAGTTGCATGTTCGAGTTTAAGACCTTTCTCTTCTGAAATAACTGTACCACCTGTCAGAATGGCAATATCTTCAAGCATCTCTTTCCTTCTGTCACCAAATCCGGGAGCTTTTACTGCACATACCCTGAGTGAACCGCGCAAACGGTTTACCACAAGAGTTGCAAGAGCCTCACCTTCCACATCTTCTGAAATAATCAGCATAGGCCGGCCGGTTTGTGCTGTTGACTCAAGAACAGGAAGCATATCCTTCATAGTGGAAACCTTCTTGTCGTAGATAAGGATATATGGATTTTCAAGTTCTGCTTCCATCTTCTCAGCATTGGTTACAAAATATGCAGAGATATATCCACGGTCGAATTGCATACCTTCAACAATTTCAACTGAGGTTGTGGTTCCTTTTGATTCTTCGACTGTAATAACCCCTTCTTTATGAACCTTACCCATCGCTTCAGCAATGAGTTTTCCTATCTCTTCATCATCATTGGCAGCAATTCTTGCTACCTGTTCAATTTTGCTCAGGTCGTCACCGATTACTTTTGCCTGTGATTTAAGATGTGCTACAACTTTTTCAACTGCTTTGTCAATACCTCTTTTAATGTCCATCGGGTTTGCACCTGCAGTGATATTTTTCAGTCCGACATTGATAATAGACTGAGCAAGAACTGTGGCTGTAGTAGTACCGTCACCTGCTATATCGCCTGTCTTTGATGCTACTTCTTTAACCATCTGGGCACCCATATTTCTATATGGATCGGAAAGCTCGATATCTTTCGCAACTGTTACTCCATCTTTTGTGATCTGGGGAGCTCCATATTTCTTCTCAAGAACCACATAACGTCCTTTAGGACCAAGTGTTACTTTAACTGCATCAGCTAACTGATCGACTCCTTCCTTAAGAAGGGCACGCGCTTCGATATTGAATTTAATCTCTTTTGCCATATCATTATGATTTTAATTTGTTTGCGAAAAATTAAGCTATAAAAAGGATATCCGTCTGAGAAACAAGCAGATAATCTTCACCGTCAATAGTAAGTTCCTGTCCTGCATACTTTCCGTAAAGAACAACATCACCTTTCTTTACTTCCATCTCTTCATCTTTCTTTGCTGTGCCAACAAGAATTACTTTGCCCTGACGTGGTTTTTCCTTTGCAGAATCAGGAATGATTATTCCACTTGCAGTTTTTTCTTCAGCTTCATTTGGTTTCACAAGAACCTTACCTGCTAAAATTTTTCCTTTCAATTGTGCCATTTTATCTAGTTTTAAGTTAAACATCTATTTACCGACTTCCTTTTGAAGCATATTTCATGCCAAATTGAAAATAATGCCATTTTGGGTTCATTAAGGACATTTTAATGGCGTCCTCCTGCCATTATCCTGAAATAAAATGCAACAAACATCCATAAAATCCTAAAACACAATACATTATTAACATAATAAAAAAGTGTCCGTATGTGACAAACTGACACTCTTGCAAAGTATTTCATTCAATTAAAATCTATTTTGCAGGTTGATCCAAATTTCCCGGAGGAGTTGTAGTTGAAGTAGGAACTGCTGTAGGGAGTGTTGGAATTGCATTCGGGTCAACAACATTCTGAATCTGGTTCTCTATCCTGGAACGTCCTGAAGTTGTTCCGCGCGGGATAGTAGCTGTTGCAACAACACAGAGGATCAAAATTGCACCTGCAAGCGTCCATGTAGACTTCTCAAGGAAATCTGCAGTTTTGCGGATGCCCATTGATTGACCTGCTGAGGTAAAATTAGCAGCTAGTCCACCACCCTTCGAGTTCTGAACAAGAACAATCAGAATCTGGAGAAAACATGCGATAATTACTAATACTGAAACAAAAATATAAATTCCCATCTGTTCACTTTTTTATGTACTCTTTAACTTTTTCGATTTGAGACACAAAGTAACTGCTTTTTTCCGGAAATTTCAAACTTAATTTCTCATAAATATCTATCGCCTTCGAGTAATACCCCTGATTAAAGTAAATTCTTGCAAGGGTCGCCGTAATAAATCCTCTCTCTGTTTCAACAAATGGCTTTGAAATATCTTCAACAGACAGATTTGTTTTTTCCCTATTTGGCTCAATCCTTGGATTAGCAATAATGAATTTATCAATCAGGTCAGACTGTAACTGCTTTTTAGCACTCTTACCCTCAAAGCTAAACTGCTCCTGGCTTATAGCACTTTCATCAGAAATGATTCTCCTGTTCTCATCAAGATCAAGTTCCAGAAGGTCACTATGATCCGGGACTGAAAAGCCAGGATCCATATAAAATATCTGATCTTCACAAGGAGATGCCTCTTCATCCATGAGAATCATCACTCCGGCGGATTCTTCATTATCTGACTCTGTTGAAATCAATATTGAATGGCCGGGAGTCTGGTAGCCGGAATCTTGCTGTTCTTTCGATTCAGTTTCACCAGAGATTTTCTCGATTTCATTAATCAGGTACTCACTGTTTTTTGCAGATTCAATAACAGTCTGTTGCGTATCGTAAACAAGGCCTTCTGATGAAACGTTATCCTTTTTGCTTTCGACCTGTTCAATCTCCGGAGAAGTTTTTGTTTTCAGGAGATAATATAACACTTCCCTGTCAGCAATATGGATCGCAGAATTTCTGAGCTGGTTTTCGAATTTTACATCAGCATTGTTTTGCAGCCCCTTTAGCAGCAGCATATGGGCACTTTGAAAATATGGAAAAATATCTATCAACTCGTAAACCTCCCCTATCATCAGGCGGTTTACCGGAACTGTATCCTCAATCATATTTAAAAAGTCATTTCTGTTCATAGCCGGTTACCAATTGACAAAGGCCTGATTGAAAATATCTTCCACAATCATTTCTATAATCTTATCCGAAAGCTCCTTTTCAACCTGACTCAGGTCGAGGTTACTGTCATAGTCCTCATATCTTGAAAATGTCTGTTCAAAACTAAGTTCCGGCTCGACAGCATTTGCGAATTTAACTTTTACCGAGATTGTAAATCTGTTCATGGCAGCTCTCGCATCAGCAGCCACAGTCAGTGGACGAGTGTTATAATCACTTATTTCTCCCTCGAAATTCACATCGCCAATCCCGTTAATATATCCCAGACTAGTCTGGGCTTTGCATTTATCAATCAGTGCATCAGTTATATACTGGCTGAGTCCTGGTTGAACAAGCGGGGCCCTGTTCTGGAAGTATTGTATACTAAAAGTCTTCACCCCGGGAGAGATACTGGCTCCGGAAAATGAATACGATACTTTGCAGCCATTTAAAGTCGTAACACCAATAATAAATAAAAGCAGAATAAGCCTTTTCACGGTAATACTTACAATATTTTTACGATTCAATTCCATACTCTTTAATTTTTCTGTAAAGGGTCCGTTCAGAGATACCAAGTTCGTTTGCTGCCATTTTTCTTTTTCCATTATATTTTTCAAGAGCCTTTTTTATCATTTCCACCTCTTTGTCGGCAAGTGAAAGCGATTCCTCAAATATCTCTTCAGTATCCTGTATGTCATCCCTGGTCTGATGCGGTGAAAAATCAACAGATTGTGCCTCAGTACTACTGGAAACACTCTCTTCTCCGTTTGTTTCCCTGAAAAGATTCTTAATAACCCTTGAGTTGGTCTCCTGAAAAGTAACATCTGTTTCTCCCCGCCTGAGAAGATCAAAAACCAGCTTCTTAAGGTCGTTCATGTCACTTTTCATATCGAAAAGGATCTTATATAATATTTCTCTTTCAGAAGAAAATGATTTGTCTTCATCCTTTTTTATAACAGCAGGAAGCTTAGCACCGCCATATTCAGGAAGATAATTGCGAAGCGTCAGAGCAATGATTTCCCGCTCTCTTTCAATAATGGATATCTGTTCGGTAATATTTTTAAGCTGCCTTACATTACCTGGCCATGAATAATTAAGAAGAACATTTTTTGCTTCGGAATCCAGTCTTATCGCAGGCATTCTGTATTTCTCCGCAAAATCAACTGCAAACTTCCGGAAAAGAAGAAAAATATCTTCGCCTCTTTCTCTCAAAGCCGGTATTTTTATCGGGACAGTATTAAGTCTGTAGAAAAGATCTTCTCTGAATTTACCATTGTCAATTGCCCTTGGCACGTCAACATTGCTTGCAGCAATAACCCTCACGTTTGTTTTTTGAACCTTTGATGAACCAACCCTGATAAATTCACCGGTTTCAAGTACTCTGAGAAGGCGAACCTGTGTGGACAATGGCAATTCCGCTATTTCATCAAGAAAAATTGTTCCCCCGTCAGCGACTTCAAAATAACCTTTCCTGCTCTCTGTTGCTCCGGTAAAGGAACCCTTTTCATGGCCAAACAGTTCAGAATCTATTGTTCCTTCGGGTATTGCACCACAGTTAACTGCAATGTACTGGCCATGCTTCCTGGCACTGTAATTATGAATTACCTGGGGGAAAATCTCCTTCCCGGTTCCACTTTCGCCTGTAATCAGAACTGAAAGATCGGTTGGGGCTACCTGTACAGCAATGTCAATAGCCCGGTTAAGTTCCTCATTGTTACCAATTATTCCAAACCTTTGCTTAATATTTTGAAGATCTTTCATTTCCTGTTTTACAATCCTGCGAATTTAACGTTTTTTTAAAACATTGGGAAATGCATTTTTCGTAAATTCGCAACATGAAAGCAGATAAACGATATCATTTTGCCGGTATTATACCTGCACGGTATGCCTCATTACGGTTCCCGGGCAAACCGCTTGCACTGATCGGGAATAAGCCGATGATACAAAGAGTATATGAACAGGCCGGCAAATCACTCGACCTCATTTATGTTGCCACAGACGATAAAAGGATATTCGATACAGTATTAAACTTCGGGGGAAAAGCAATAATGACTTCACCCGATCATCAAAGCGGAACCGATCGTTGCGCGGAAGCTGTTACCAGAATAACCAGTGAGACAGGTAAACCGATCGATATTGTCATTAATATTCAGGGTGATGAACCTTTCATTAAACCGGAGCAGATCGATCTCCTCATGAAATGCTTCACCGGGGAAAAGGTAGAAATAGCAACACTGGTAAGAAGGACTGAACCGGGGGAGGATATTTTTAACCCAAACCAGCCAAAAGTGATTCTAAACTCAGAAGGAGATGCTATTTATTTCAGCCGGGCTGCTATACCATTTATCAGAGATGCTGAAAAGAGCGACTGGTCGATGAAACATGTTTATTATAAACATATTGGTCTATATGCATATAGGACAGAAACACTGAAAAAGATAACATTATTGGCCCGTAGTCCTCTCGAAATTTCGGAATCGCTTGAACAGAACAGGTGGATAGAAAATGGCTTCCGGATCAGAACAGCAGTCACTTTGTGGGAAAATATAGGTATTGATACACCCGATGATCTGGAGAAAGCTAAACTGCTCTTAGAATATTTTATTTAATATATTGCTAACTTTAGCACAATTTTTGATAGAGATTATTTAAAAGGTAATTATGAAGAAGAGTTTACTCTTTATACTTCTTATTATTTTAACGTCAACCCTTCAGGCCCAGAAGGATACTATCACCGTTATTGGTACTCTTCCTCAAAAAGATATTTCAAGAGATGTTGCTAATATTAATGTGAGCATATATCCTGTACCGGTAAGGGAAAACAGTTTTACAATTAAAACCGACAGGGATGTCTCTTTTGTAAAGATCACCAATATCATCGGTCAGGATGTTTTCAGAGTTCAATATAGCAACCCGCAGCAATTAATAAGGATCTTACTCGAAAATACAAAAAGGGGAATGTATCTGGTAACTATCATTTTCAGTGACGGGACGAGAGTTGTAAAAAAAATAATGGTTGAAGAATCTGAATAAAAGAAATTTGCTATTTTCGTCTTTTGTTGCGGATTTTCCGGGGAAGTTTCCGCATTATAATAAAATTCAATTAGACTCTTAATAAAAGTTTGTTAAACAATTCTGTTTCATGATTGTTTACCTAATTGTAATAATGACTATTTGTGCTAAATTATTATTGAAATACAGCTATGGAAGAAGGTTTAAATGTGTTTTCGATAAAAGATCTTGAAAATTTCTCGGGCATTAAGGCCCATACCATAAGGATTTGGGAGAAGAGGTACAAGATACTTGAGCCTGACAGAACCGACTCAAATATAAGAACTTACAGCGAAACAGAACTCAAAAAGATTTTAAATGTCGCATACCTTAACCGCAATGGATTGAAAATATCCAAAATTGCCCGGTTAAATGAAGATGAACTTACACAGCAGGTAATGACGGTCAGCAGTAAACATGATGATCTTGATCAGGATTTCCAACCTGGAAAAATTCTGATGTCAGCCATCAGGTTCAATGAGGTTTTGTTCAAAGAAGCTCTCTTTCCATTCATTAAATATCAGGGCATTGAAGAAGCTTACTTAAGGTATCTTTACCCCCTCCTTGAAAAAACAAGGATTCTTTGGCAAACAGGAAGTCTTTCCAGAGCACAGGAACAATTTGTCAGAAATACAATCAAGCAGATTATCATCATTGAGGATAACTTACTTGAGCCTGTAACAGGCAAATCGAAACCTACCGTTGCAATGATTAATACTTCAGATAATCTCACTGATAACAACTTCCTCTTTTATAAATATGCCCTGAAGAAAAGGGGCTTTGATGTGATTTTTACAGGTGGAATACTACCTGCTTCTGAAGTAATTGAGATTCATAAAATAAAACCCTTTGAATATCTCGTGGTAAACTCAAGTGCTTTTGATTTTGCCGAAAAGAAAATCGGTTATTTCAGCAGTATTGGGAAATCTTTAATGTTAAAAAAGATAATTCTAACTGATTTTCCTGAAGAGTATAGTAAGAAATCTTATGACAAGCTTATTATAACAAAAAACCCGGTACATTTTATTAAGACAATCGAGTCTCTTCGTTAGTTACCATTTATTAACAATGAATATAAAGTAATTTTCCAACCTGCTTGATATTATTGACTACTATTTCAGCAGGTTGAGAAAATAATTCCGTTCATGTGAAAGGTCTATTACCGGAACTTTGCCTTCAATATCAGAAATCTGTTGAAGCATCCGCTCTGCAAAACTATTTATTTTAAAACCAGAACCGGCATTTAAACGGTGGGTGCAAGCTTTAGTTATTTTAACAACCTCATTCCATATATTCATAGTCTTGTTTTCCATAAAGCATCCGGAAAATGCATCCCATATATAATTAATTGCGGTAATTGAAGGATGAAGCATGTCATCGTTATAAAACCTGTAATCACGCAAATCATCCATAACCATTTCATAAGCAGGGAAATATTGCGGCGAAACCGGATGGTTAAGTAACTCTTCAACTGCAAGAAACAATACCGATTTGCTAACCTGGTTACCATGGGCACCATCTTTCCAGTGCCTTACCGGACTGATGGTAAAGACAACTTTCAATTGGGGAAAGAGTGAATGCAACTTGTCGAGCTGCTTTGCCCATAAAGCGACAACTTCATTAACTGTCAGCAATTCCGGTTCGAAATGGTCAGAGGGGATCTTATGGCAGTTTGACACTATCAGACCTGTCTTCTTCCACCTGTAAACCCTTGCAGTGCCCAATGTTATGAAAAGGAACCTTGCATTTTTTAAAAAGGCTAAAGCTTCTTTTGATTTATTATTGATCTTTCCCAGAACTTTTACCGGGTCGTCAGACGAAAAATCGGTGTAGTGATAGAAACTAAGATATGTTCCATCGTGATAATATAAGTCGTCCTGAACAAATTCCTTTCCTGATGTAATGGTATCTATTGTATTACAGACTGAAACAGGATTGAACACTGCTCCTGCAGGATTTATCATTACCTGCATACGACCCATCTCCATCTGCGAGCCGATTGATGAGGCAAAACATGATCCGATGAACATCACAGGATCGTTATAGGAGATCTTATCCCGGGATGGTTCAATATTAAATGTGGTCCTGAGCTCCATGTCTCTAAATTGAATAATTCATTATGCAAGCTTCCGGTTTATCCAGTTTATAATATAAGCAAACACCTCATCTTTAAATGGTTCATTATGCAATTCATGATATCCGCCATCCCATATTTTCAAATCAGCCAAACTGGTTTTTCCCGCAAATTCGCGACTGCCTTCGGGTGAACAGACCAGATCATCACTACCGTGGAGCATAAGCGTCGGGACTTTAAGGTCTGAAGCATGTTTTAGTGAATATGTTGCAGCTGTCATCGCCCCATGAAAGAGGCTGACAGATATTTTTCCGTGAACAAGAGGATCGGTTTTGTATTTTTCAACAACTGCTTCATCGTGAGAGATGTGACTTACATTAAGCCCTGATGGCTGGATGAGTCCGGGAAGCAGATTTTTCATTACAAAAGCCATAATAAGTTTAACCTTTGCCGGTTCAAATGAAAGACGGAGCCATGGCGATGTAACTATTGCACCTTTAACCTTAGGGTTTCTGCGTAACAGATAATCAAGAACAATACCTCCGCCCAGATTGTGTCCATAGATATAAACAGGGATTCCGGGAAAAGTCTTTTTACAGCTATTCAAAAGGATATCTATCATATCTCCAAGCAGAGCATAACTTTTTATATTGCCTCTTCTTCCTTCAGAGCGACCGTGACCGGGAAGATCAACACCGGCGAATCCGATTCCCTCTTTTTTAAATAAATCAGCCCAATATATATAGCGTTGAATATGCTCGCCAAGACCGTGAACAAGGATGATTACTGCCTTTGTGTTTTCTCCGGGGCTCTGAATCATGCCCCGCAAAACCTGTCCGTTGCTTAGTTTAATATTGAAATCCATAATCATTTTTCTTTAAAAATACGAAAGTTGATCAAATAATCCATATAACAATACTCCGAAAATCATAAAATAAATCTCAACAAAAAGAATAAAAAACTTCAAAATATTAATTTATAGAATATTTAGAAAACATTAACTATAATGGACATAAATAACTGTATATATCATTATTACAAATTTCAGTTATTTATAAAATCATTAGAATATAACGATTTAAAGATATTAAGATTTGTATATCTTTTATTATCTATATAAATTTGTTTCAACAATTTAAAATTTAGAGCTATGACACAATATGAATTTAACTATAACCTTATCGGAATGAAGACCAATCTTCAAAGGTTTGCAATGAGCCTCACATCCGATCGTGATACTGCTCTGGATCTTGTGCAGGATACCTATCTTAAAGCTATTACCTACAAAGATAAATTCGCCGATTATACCAATCTCAAGGCCTGGGTTTTTACAATTATGAAGAATACTTTCATAAATAACTACAGGCGAAATGTGAAAGAAAATACAATTATTGACGGAACGCAGGACCTCTATTACATCAATCAGCCTCACGATAAAGGGTTTATTTCGCCCGAATCTACTTATGCCGAAAGTGAAATTGAAAAAGCAATTAATTCTTTGAATGATGAGTTCAGGATTCCATTCAGGATGCATGTTGATGGTTACAAATATAAAGAGATTGCCGATGAACTTGGATTAAAAATCGGTACAGTTAAAAGCAGAATCTTCTTCACTCGTCAGAAGTTGATGCTGATGTTAAAGGATTACGTCAGATAATCATGGTTGTTAGCAATTTGGTTTATTAGATTGGGTTAAAAAAGGCTGAGTAATTCAGCCTTTTTTTATGACTCTTATAATCACACCTGTTAATACAAAAACCAGAAATAATCCTGAAACAATCCATGCCCACCTGTTTGGGACCTTCGATTCAGCCCACATCTGGTAGGGTTCTGTTAAAAAATAGTCAGATTTTACAGGCCAGAGCAGTACCTGGCTGCTGTCAATAAAACCGTTGGTGCCGATCACTTTCCCGGGTATTACTATCCTGACGGAATACCGTTTAAAATTTACCCAAAAGTTATTGGTAACAATTGAGATAGCTGAATCGGCTTCTGTTTTATACTTCAGGGCATTAGCTTCACCAATGAACTCTTTAAGCAAAATACCATTTGACCATAAACTATCGAATTTCTCATTATTAGCCTCAACAATTTTCACAAATTCATCCTCACGTGCTTTTAACGATTCCATGGACATGTCATTCCCTGATTTTCCTTCCGTAAGTTTTGAAAATTCGCCAATCCACTCCGAAACAAGGTTTTTTGAGGTCCAGGTATCTGTTTTATGACTGACTGAATCATTCAGAGCTCTGAATTTAAGGCTATCAGGACCGTTCTCCTTCTCGTCATTCACATTTTCAGGAGAATAGAAATATAAGAGTTCCTCCTTGTTAAGAAAATCACTCACAGGATAACCAAATGACAGCTTTTTATCAATCGTCTCTGAGAATCGGAATTCTGTGTTAAACCATTTGAATCTTTTTTTAAATCCGGCTCGTCTCGAAATTTCCTTGTTAGCTCCTGAATCTGTTTTATAACCTAAGTTGATCTCATCGACATTTTTAAATAGCTTCACTGCTCTTCTGATCCACGTCGTATCGCCTTTTTCGCTTACCTCACATGAATCTTTTACAGTCCAGGTACTGTCAAATGGTACCTGCAAATCAGAAATTTTAAATCTATTTTCAACTTTATCTTCAATACTTTTCATTTCAATCTTCCTGGTCATAGATCCGTCAGGGTGAACATAATTCGTCACAACAGTTTCAGGCTCATCGCATGATACAACCATCATAAGAATCAATGAGACGATCAGTTTAAATGATTTTCTTTTCATGGCTTTAGAGATTAATTTTGGTACGATTATTTTCGATTAACTTCTTTTTAATTAACTTTTTCAGTTCAGGATCTTCTTCAATCAGGTTTTCAAGATCCTTGTATTTAATCTGTAATTTATTTACTGACTCAAGCAGCTCTTTCATCTGCTTTTCTGATATTGTTGAAATCCCTTTAATCACCTCTTTTTCAATATCTTCTGTTGACCTTAACACAGGTTTTGAATTTCTGAGAAATTGTTGAAACAGAAATTGTTGTCAATCAGCTTAAACTCAGCTGCTAAATTTTGTAACAATTGTTACATTTTGCATAAACCGTTCATACGTTCTTCTTTCGATTGCGGATCTTTTAAAGAGTGTGTTAAACTGCTCCCTGGTAAGATTATGCCACTCTTCTGCTGTTATCTGCCTTATCTCTTCAGGAAGCTCAAATTCAGGATTTTTATGTGGCTTTGCATTACTGTTCCATGGACACACATCCTGACATTTGTCACAACCAAATACTCTATTTTCCATTTTAGGAACAAGATCTTTGGGAATAGTAGCCTTACTTTCAATTGTAAGATATGCTATACACCTTCGGACATCAATTGTCCTGTTTTCATTAATTGCACCGGTAGGGCACGAATCGATACATAATCTGCATGTACCACAATGATCTTCACTAAAAGGTTCATCATAATCCAGATCAATATTAAGTATAATGACACCAAGAAAAAAAAATGATCCGATTTTATTGTTTATCAGGATGGAATGTCGTCCCGGCCAGCCTAAACCTGATTCTCGCGCCCAGGCCTTTTCAATAATCGGAGCGGAATCGACAAAAGATTTTCCTTCTGCTTCTGGACTAATAAGCTTAATATATTCCAGGATCATATTAAGCTTCACTTTTATAACATCATGATAATTAACACCATAAGCATATCTGGAAATCACCGGAATACCATTTCCTCCCTGCTTCTTCCCTGTAAAATAATTCAGTCCGGTAACTATAACAGACTTTGCTCCGGGAACCAAAAGGCCGGGATTGATTCTTTTTTCAAGATTCTGACCCAGATAGTTCATATCTCCGTTCATGCCGGAGGAACACCATTTTTTTATAATGGGCTCATGCTCTTTGAGAATTTTTGAAGGAGCTATACCACAGAGATCAAAGCCAAGGTCATGAGCTTTCTCCTTTATCAGAACTGAAAGGGATTTTTCTGCTGATGTGTTCATAAACCAATAATTCTAAAGAAATCCAAGCTCAAGCTTAGCCTCTTCGCTGAGCATACTTTTATCCCAGGGCGGATTGAAAGTAAGTTTAAGATCACAATCTTTGACACCTCTGGTACCACCCACTTTATATTTTACCTCCTCAACAAGTTCTTCAGCCATTGGACAATTGGGAGCAGTAAGTGTCATAGTTATATGTGCAATATGCTCATCATCAACACTTATCTCATAGATGAGACCCAAGTCATAAATATTTACCGGTATCTCAGGATCAAAAATACTCTTCAGTACTTCTCCAATCCTGGTTTCAATTTCCAGTTGTTCAGTTGGATCCATATCGCAATTCTATTTGCTTTTTTGCATTAAAAGCCAGTGCATAAAGCTTCATCTGACGTACCATTGAAAGAAGTCCGTTGGAACGCGTCGGAGAGAGGTTCTGCCTCAGTCCTATCTTTTCAATAAAATAGAGATTTGTAGATATTATCTCTTCCGGGGTCCGGTTTGAAAATACTTTTATCAGAAGAGCTACAATACCTCTTGTTATAATTGCATCACTGTCGGCAGTGAAAGTTATCATTTTACCATCATAATCAGGATGCAGCCATACCTTCGACTGACAGCCCTCTATCAGAAAATCTTTTACTTTGAACTTAGGATCAATAACCGGCAATTCCTTTCCCAGATCAATAAGAAGGTTATATTTATCCATCCAATCATCAAACAATGAAAACTCATCAATAATTTTATCCTGTACTTCGCTGATTGTCATATAATTTCTTTATGAAAACATACTAATCACTTTTTCAATTCCGGTAGCAAGAGTGTCAATCTCTTCTTTTGTATTATAAAAACAGATTGAAGCCCGTATTGTGCCGTCGATACCATAACGGTCCATCACCGGTTGAGAGCAATGTGTCCCGGTCCTGACGGCTATCCCCATCTTGTCGAGGATCATACCGGCATCATATTGGTGTATATCTTTCAGAAGGAAAGAGATTATCGAGATCTTCCTGACAGAATTACCATATATTTTCAAACCGTTTATGCCCGATAGTTTTTCAGTCGTATAGGAAAGAAGTTCTTTCTCCATTATTGCAATATTTTCTCTTCCGATACTATTAACATAATCCAGCGCCCTGGCCAGACCAATTGCGCCGGGATAGTTCATTGTTCCGGCTTCAAATTTAAAAGGAAGTTCGTTATAGGTAGTTTTTTCAAATGTAACTTTATCAACCATATCGCCGCCGCCCTGAAACGGGGGCAATTCCGAAAGCCATTTCTCTTTACCATACAAGATTCCGATGCCTGTGGGTCCGTATATCTTGTGGCTGGAGAAAACATAAAAATCACAATCCATTGTTTTCATATCAACAACTCCGTGCTGAATACCCTGGGCTCCATCAATGAGAACCGGTACATTAACAGAATGTGCAGCAGCAATTATTTCATTTACAGGAAGAACTGTCCCCAGAGCGTTTGAAACCTGTGTGACAGATACAAGTTTGGTCTTTGATGAAAGCATTTTCAGATATTCCTCTAAGATGATTTCTCCGGCATTATTAATAGGGATAACCCGCAAAACAGCACCTTTCCTTTCGCACATCATCTGCCATGGAACAATGTTGGCATGATGTTCAAGATGGCTTATGATTATCTCATCACCGGGTTTTATATATCGTTCACCGAAGGAAAAAGCAATACCATTGATTGAACCGGTAGTGCCTGATGTAAAGACAACCTCTTCTCTTTTTCCGGCGTTAATAAATGACCTTACTTTTTCTCTTGCATTTTCATAAGCTTCAGATGACATGTCGCTTAAAAAGTGAACCCCTCTGTGAATATTGGCATTATATGTTGTATATACCTCAGTTACAGCATCAATAACACATTGAGGTTTTTGGGTAGTGGCACCATTGTCGAAATAGACAAGGGGCTTGTTGTAAACTTTCCTGTTCAGAATTGGAAAATCGGCCCTTATTTCTGCTATATCTTTCACTTTGTTTTCAGATTATCCACACTTAACCATACAACTGGCGCACCGTGAAAGTTCTCCTTTCAGTCGCTGCATCACCAGGTTATCCATTCTTTCCCGAAGAGCTTCAATTTTAATATTCTGTATTACTTCGTGGGCAAATCCGAACATAAGCATAAGCCTTGCTTCACGCTTATTTATTCCCCGCGACTGAAGATAGAAGAGAGCATCACCGTCGAGTTGGCCAACCGTTGCTCCGTGACTGCATTTTACATCATCTGCATAAATTTCGAGTTGCGGTTTGGTATCCATCTTTGCATCGTCGGTAAGAAGGATGTTGTTATTCTTCTGGTAAGCAAGTGTTCCCTGGGCATCCGGTCGTACTAGAATACGGCCGTTAAAAGCACCTGTTGACATATCATCAAGCACCCCCTTAAACAACTGGTTACTGGTGCAATGCGGAAAAGCATGCTCAACATTCACAAAATTATCGATATGCTGCCATTTGTCAGCAAGGAACAGGCCGTAGGAATAGCTCTCTGCTCCTTCACCTCCAAGGTAATGATATGTACTGTTCCGGATGAGCCCACCATGAAGCGTCATGTTATTTGAAGAGGCGACACTGTTTCTCTCCTGATGGATAAATGTATGGGTTATCTTGCATGCAGCATTATGTTCATTCTGCACTCTTATAATGTCGAAATGGGCATTTTCGCCAACAAATATCTCTGTTACCGCATTGGTCAGAAATTTTTGCGGGGAAAGAGTATGGTCGCAGATTATGAGTGAAAATTCAGCGTTTTTCTCCACAATTATAAGGTTTCTGTGCTGGTTAAACATATCCTCATCCGACTGAACAAGGTTGACAATCTGAACAGGTTTCGTCAGAGTTACTCCTTCAGGGACATATATAAATACGCCGTCCGAAGCCATCGCAGTATTCAGATGTATGAGTCCGTCAGTTTCGGTTTTTGCGTATTTGCCATAGTGTTTTTCAATCTTGTCAGCGAATCTGACCGCTGCTTCATTGAGACTACCGATCCAGACGCCAGTGGGCAGCTGACGAAGTTTTTCGTTTATCGTCGGATAGAATCCATTCAGTAATACAATTCCATGTGTATCAAGGTCAGCTACATCACAACGGAACTCCTCAGCTTTGACAAAATCCGATGTTACCGGCATAAAATAGCTCTTGTAATCGTGGTCAAAAAAGATATTGAGGTTCGTATACTTATAGGCTTCATTCTTCTTTGTCGGGATACCCAGCTCTCTGAATTTCTCAAAAGCTGCCTCCCTGAAAGAATTAATATAAGGAGAAGAGATGCCGGAAATCTTGTCAATATTTTCCTTATAAAGCCCTGAATATCTTTCTGCTATTTCAGATTTTCCGTTCATGCTATTATATTATTTTCGACCTCTTTTTTGATCCAGTCATATCCTTTTTCTTCCAGTTCAAGGGCGAGTTCTTTTCCGGCTGTTTTAACTATCCTCCCATCGTAAAGAACATGAACAACATCCGGGATGATGTAATCAAGAAGCCTCTGGTAATGAGTTATAACGATGAATGAATTATCGGGACGCTTAAGCTTATTAACTCCGTTAGCTACAATACGCAAAGCGTCGATATCGAGGCCAGAATCAGTTTCATCGAGTATAGCCAATTTTGGTTCGAGCATCGCCATCTGGAAAATCTCATTTTTCTTCTTTTCTCCACCTGAAAAACCTTCATTGACAGATCTGTTTGCAAGTTTCGAATCGATCTCAACCATCTCTTTTTTCTCGCGCATCATTTTAAGGAAATCTGATGCTGAAAGAGGATCAAGTCCTTTATGCTTACGATGTTCATTAACAGCTGTTTTCATGAAATTCACCATACTTACCCCAGGAATTTCTATGGGATACTGAAATCCGAGGAATATTCCCTCTTTTGCACGGTCTTCTGCCGCCATTTCGAGCAGGTTCTTCCCGAAATATGTAACAATTCCTTCGGTTACTTCAACAAACTCACGGCCTGCAAGAACTGCAGCAAGAGTGCTTTTCCCTGATCCGTTTGGACCCATTATTGCATGGATCTCCCCGGGTTTAACCTCCAGAGTTATTCCTTTTAATATATTCTTACCCTCGATTGAGGCTTTTAAATTATTTATAATCAACATGATAATATATAATTGTATAAAATTATTATTTTAGCCTACACTGCCCTCAAGACTTATCTGAAGAAGCTTCTGAGCTTCAACAGCAAACTCTATTGGTAGTTTATTAATTACCTCGCGCGCATATCCGTTAACAATTAGACCGATTGCATCTTCGGTTGATATACCTCTCTGGTTGCAGTAAAAAATCTGATCTTCACCTATTTTTGAGGTTGTTGCTTCATGTTCAACAATAGCGGTCTGATTATCAACCTCAATATAGGGGAAGGTGTGAGCTCCGCATTTATCGCCCAGCAATAACGAATCGCACTGGGAAAAATTCCTTGCATTTGTTGCATTTTTTAAAACCTTAACAAGCCCCCTGTAGCTGTTCTGCCCTTTTCCGGCTGAGATCCCTTTTGAGACGATTGTGCTTTTTGTATTTTTTCCGATATGGATCATCTTAGTTCCTGTGTCGGCCTGCTGGTGGTTGTTTGTAACAGCAACCGAATAAAACTCGCCAGTTGAATTATCTCCGCGCAAAATACATGAAGGATATTTCCAGGTTATTGCAGACCCGGTTTCGATCTGGGTCCAGGATATCTTTGAGTTCTCCCCCTTGCACATTCCTCTTTTAGTTACGAAATTAAAGACTCCTCCTTTTCCTTCCTTATTTCCGGGATACCAGTTCTGAACCGTAGAATATTTCACTTCGGCATTTTTTTCTGCTATTATCTCAACTATTGCTGCATGAAGCTGATTTTCATCTCTTGATGGAGCGGTGCAACCCTCCAGATAACTTACGTAGCTTTCTTCATCTGCTATCAGAAGTGTCCGTTCAAACTGACCGGTATTAGCCGAATTTATTCTGAAATACGTTGAGAGCTCCATCGGGCATCGTACACCTTTTGGAATATAACAGAATGAACCATCGCTGAAAACGGCTGAGTTAAGTGTGGCAAAAAAATTATCGGTATAGGGCACTACCGAGCCCATATATCTTTTAACCAGGTCGGGATATTCTTTTACGGCATCACTAAACGAGCAGAATATTATTCCCATTTCAGCAAGTGTCTCCTTAAAAGTTGTCTTAACCGAAACACTGTCAATTACAGCATCAACGGCTACCCCGGCAAGATGTTTCTGTTCAGTGAGTGGTATTCCAAGCTTGTCAAAAGTTCTTCTCAATTCGGGATCAATATCATCAATACTATTAAGGATTGGCCTTTGCTTAGGGGCAGCATAGAAAATAATGTCCTGATAATTTATAGGTGGTATTTTAAGATTTGGCCATGTTGGCATTTTCATTGTCAGCCAATGGCGGTATGCTTTCAGGCGGAATTCAAGGAGCCAGTCCGGTTCATTCTTTTTCCCGGAAATAATTCTTACTACATCCTCACTGAGTCCTTTAGGGATCCGTTCCATTTCAATATCGGAATAGAATCCATATTTATATTCGCCTGAGGTTACATCACTTAATATCTTATCCTGATCTTTTTCCATCTACTTGTTTACCAACAGCATTAATCTA
>JAUYBT010000144.1 GCA_030692905.1 Bacteroidales bacterium | reverse complement strand
TGCGGTGTGGTTATTACATTTGTACTGAAAAAAATCAATTATATAATGAAGCTTTTTGTTATTGAAGGAGTTGACGGCGCTGGCAAATCAACACAGATCAAACTATTAAGAGACTTTTTTTCAAAGAAGGGATATAACTGTGAATATCTGCACTTTCCGAGGACCGAAGCTCCATATTTCGGTGAACTTATTGCAAGGTTTTTAAGGGGTGAATTTGGCTCTCTGAATGATGTCGATCCCTACCTTGTCGCAATGCTTTATGCTGGTGACAGAAAAGATGCTTCAGATGTGATCAGTAACTGGTTAAATGACGGAAAGGTTGTCCTGCTCGACAGATATACCTATTCGAATATTGCTTATCAGTGTGCTAAGCTGCAGGAGATAACGGCACAGGATGAGCTTATGAGATGGATTCTCTCTCTCGAATTCAACCATTTCGCAATTCCTCAGCCTGACCTGAATATTTTCCTTGATGTGCCATTTGCTTTCACAGAAAAAAAATTATTAAATGCCAGAACAGGTGATGACCGTACCTACCTTAACGGAACCAGGGATATTCACGAAGAGAGTCTTGCGTTTCAGAAAAAGGTCAGGGATATCTATCTGAAAGTTGCAAAATCGGATGACAGGCTTGCAGTTGTTGATTGCAGTAACAGCAATGGTGAAATACTGTCGCCTGATGAAATATTTGATCTGATTGTAAGAATATTCGCCGACAGAAAACTAATCTGATATGAAGATACTAATATCTGTCAGCAGAATAATTGTTGGTCTCGTTTTTATCTTCTCGGGCATAGTAAAAGCAATTGACCCCTTAGGCTCGGCTTACAAATTTCATGATTATTTTCAGGCATTCAATATTGGTTTTCTGAACCAGCTCAGCCTCCCTCTGGCAATTTTATTGTGTACTGCTGAATTCATCGCCGGATTCTCTGTTCTGACAGGTTTGAGACAGAAAACCGGAATATGGGTTGTTATGATCCTTATGGTGATCTTTACCCCTCTTACTTTCATTCTTGCACTGACAAATCCTGTTTCAGACTGTGGATGTTTCGGCGATGCAATACATCTGACCAACTGGCAGACATTCGGGAAAAATATCATATTAATTGCTTTGTCTATAGTTCTTTACGCTGGCAGGAAACTGATTAAAAATCTCTTCAGTACTTTTACTGAATGGGTTATTATATGCTGCACTATCGTTCTTTTTATTCTTTTTTCCCTCGGCAATCTGAGGTATCTTCCGGTTATCGATTTTTTACCATATGAAACCGGAGTAAAAATTGCTGATAAAATGGCGATTCCGGAAGGTGTGCCGGTTGATGTGTATCAGACAACATTTATTTACGAAAAAGCCGGAATCAAAAAGGAGTTCAGCCTTAATAACTATCCGGCTGACGACACCAACTGGAAGTTTGTTGATCAGAAATCGGTTCTTATTAAAAAAGGATATCAGCCTCCAATACACGATTTCAGTATTACATCAATGAATGGAGAGGATATTACTCAGAAAGTATTATCTCATCCCGGGTATTCTGTTTTAATGATCTCTAAAAAGCTGGCAGAGGTGGGTAAAAAACATTTGTCAGATGGATTTGAACTAGGCTATTATTGCATGGGTAACGGAATTGATTTTTACATTCTGACCGCTTCAGGAACTGATGAGGCGAAAAGTTATAATAACGGGCTTGAATTTTGTTCTGTTGATGAGACGACCTTGAAAACCATGGTAAGGGCGAACCCCGGATATATTCTGCTAAAAGAGGGAACTGTTATCGGAAAATGGTCATGGGCTAATGTTCCTGAAAAGGAGTGGTTCGGCAAGCAGACTACACAAAGTTTCACAAAGTAATAACCTGAAAACATTAAATGATTTGTACCTTTAAATATTATTACCTTTTAAAACATTGATTTATATGAGAAAGAAAATTGTTGCCGGCAACTGGAAAATGAATATGGATCTGGCAGAAGGTCTGAAATTTGCAGGCTCAATTGATAAATACTTTAAGGAAAAACCTTCTGGTAAGACACTGGTTATTTTATGTACTCCATTTATTCATCTTTCAGGTGTCTCTGAAATTCTGGAACACGGGAAGGTAGCCCTTGGCGCACAAAACTGCGCATCAGAGGCTTCAGGTGCTTATACGGGTGAGGTATCGGCCTGGATGGTAAAAAGCACCGGTGCTGAATATGTTTTAATCGGACATTCAGAAAGAAGGACCTTCTATCATGAAGATGACAAGCTGCTTAATAAAAAAACATTACTCGCAATTAACAGTGGACTGAAGGTGATCTTCTGCTGCGGTGAGGTATTAAATGAGAGAGAAGCCGGGAAACATTTCCTTATCGTAAGAAGGCAACTTGAAGAGGGATTATTCAGCCTTTCTGAGGAGCAGATGGATATGATAGTTATCGCTTATGAACCAGTGTGGGCTATTGGAACCGGATTGACAGCAACTCCCGATCAGGCTCAGGAGATGCATAAATATATACGCGACCTGGTAAAGGAGAAATATGGAAACGATTGTGCGAAAAAACTGCCAATTCTGTATGGAGGAAGTTGTAAACCATCAAATGCAGTTGAGATATTCTCAAAACCCGATGTTGATGGTGGTCTGATTGGTGGGGCTGCTCTTAAGAAAGAGGATTTCGCAGCTATAGTTGAAGCTATATAATAATTTAATAATGTGAGTTCCATTCTAAGAAAGCTGGCAATACTGGCTCTGCTACTAATGCTCCTGTCCCCCTGCATCTTATTTTCTCAGGCAAGGTCGGCATTTTCAGGGGATCCTGCAAAATTCAGGACGGAACTTACAACTTTTATGGGCCCGAATCTGAATTCTGAACAGATTGCCAACCTGAATATCTTCCTTATCAGATGGGACAGCGCAGCTTTCAGCAAGGAGAATATGGCTAAGATAATTAACATTTCCAGCCAGCTTTCAGGCAGATCAATGAGACCGGTTCCTCACTTTAATGATTATCTCATAACCCTCAATTATTTCATCGGGTATAAACGTGATGCTGCTTCTTTTACCAACTGGCTTACAGGATTAAGTAAAAAAGCTTTCAGCCCCCGGTTTACCAATGATAATATCGACAGATATTTTAAGAACACCGGTTCGATGATAAAAGAAAATGTTCTGTTCGAGTCGGGAAGTGTTAAATGGAAAGTTAAAAACAATACCCTTAAGTTTTTACATGACACTATTTTTTATGTAGTCATTTCTGATGCTACTCTTACATGTTATTCACAAAAAGACAGTACTGAAATCTACAATGTCACAGGAACATATTATCCTGAGATACAGCAATTCAGAGGTACGAAAGGTATAGTTACATGGGAAAAGGCAGGGTATCCCGGAGCCGATGTTTTTGCTGAACTAAATAATTATTCAATTAACATAGCTAAAAGTAGTTTCACAATCGATTCCGCCAGATTAAGGCATTTTATCTATTTTAAAGAACCAGTCCTCGGGTTACTGACTGATCAGGCAGTCAGTTTCAGCAATAAGGATAAAGCTAATTATCCACGTTTTGAGACTTACACAAAAGAATTCCAGATAAAAAACCTTTATGAAGGGGTTAATTATAAAGGAGGACTTTCCTTTGAAGGAGCTAATGTAAAAGGTACAGGTAAAAGTTTTACTCCGGCGAAAATCACGCTTTTCAGGAATGATACACTATATCTTAAAATCAGTTCAAAAGAGTTTCTCTTCTCAAAGACCGGCTTAAACAGTCAGGAAACAGCCGTCTCACTTTATCTTGATAAAGATTCAATCTACCATTCAAACCTTGGATTTTCCTATTTTTCCACGACAAGGCAGGTCAACCTTTTCCGGACAAATAATCCTATCTCAAAGAGTCCCTATTTCAATTCGTTTCACAGTCTCGACATGTATTTTGAATATATGTCGTGGAATATGAATGAATCAAAAATTATTCTATCACGGGCCAGAGGATCCGCCCTTGGACAGGCACAATTTGAATCTTCATCATTCTTCAACTCAGACTATTTTTTACGAATGATGGGGCTTGATGATTACCATCCCCTGAACCGTCTTATTAAGTTTACTGAATACGTTTATTCCGAAACATTTCCGGTTGCAGAGTTTGCCAAATGGCTGAACAGGCCCGAGGAGGCGGTTACCGGGATGTGTATCGATATGGCCAACAAAGGTTTTGTGTTCTACGACCGTGTAAATAATGAGGTTACAATAAAAAAGAAAACGAAGGACTTCCTCGATTCATATGCTAAAAGAAAGGATTATGATGTCTTAAACATAGTAAGTGAAACAAAAGCTCCCATAGATAATGCTATTCTTGATCTGAGAAACTACAGACTGACAGTAAACGGAGTATCCGGTGTTTTCCTGAGCGATTCCCAAAGGGTTGCAATTCATCCTTACAAACAGCAACTGACAATCGGAAAGAACAGAAGTCTTCAGTTCGACGGTGTTGTTGAAGCAGGTCTCTTCACTGTATTTGGTCATAATTTCTCCTTCAGCTATGATACTTTTAAGATAAGACTACAAAAAATCGACTCCATTAAAATTGCGGTGGAAACCGATAAGAAAGATATATTGGGTAATCCGGTTATTAAAGAAGTTAACAACCTCTTACAACTGGGAACAGCGGAACTTTATATCGATAATCCGAATAATAAATCGGGACTCAAAAGCCTTAAGCAGTATCCCATAATAAATACAATAACCTACTCATATATTTTCTACGATAAGATACCCGGACTTGAGGGTATTTACAAACAGGGAGAATTCTATTTTAAAGTGGATCCTTTTACCTATGAAAATATTGATCATTTTTCCAATGAAGACATGAATCTTTCAGGAGAATTTGTTGGAGGGAATATCCTCAAACCGACTCGACAGTACCTTACTATACAGGAAAACAACTCTCTTGGATTTAATATGATCATACCGGAAGAAGGGGTTGAAGTCTACGGGAACAGGGGTAGGTTATATGAAGCTATCAGCATGAGCAACAATGGGTTGATTGGGAGTGGAACTTTGAAACATTTAACATCAACCACTAAGTCAGAAGAATATAAATTCTTCCCCGATTCAATGATTACTCAGGCTTCATCATTCAATATTGAAAAAGACAGCTCGGGAATATTCCCCATCCTTAACAGCCAGGATGTTGCAATAAAATGGATGACTCAAAAAGATGAATGGCTGGCAACCAACGCCACCGGAAAAAGCTTTAATCTGTTCGGGAATGGAACAACTCTTGATGGTACATTAAAACTGACACCTGCCAGACTGCATGGCACAGGAATAATCAATATGACCGATTCGAGGATTACTTCAAATCTTTTCAGTTTTGCATCAAATGCGATCAAAGCAGATACGGCTGATTATAATCTGAAATCACCGACTACCAGCGGATATTCATTCATTGCTGAAAACGCTAATACCGATATCAATTTTGATCTCAGGATGGCACGTTTCAGGCTGAATACCGATTCTTCGGTTGTGAAATTCCCTGAGCTGCAGTATATCTGTACCATGACAGATTTTGCATACAATATGGAAAACAGGGTGTTAAATATGGAGCAAAAGGAAAAATCAAATACTCCGCTTTTGACTTCAGATAAACTTCTAAAGTCAGACTTTGCCAATCTTGATAAGCCGACTTTCTTTGCAACAAATAATCTTTCCGATACTGTCGCTTTTTCATCATGGAAAGGAAGCTATCACCTTGACCAGGAATATATTGAAGCAGAAAATATAAACTATATTCATATCGCCGATGCGCTGATTCAACCTGAAAACGGGAAAATCGTCATCAACAGGAGAGCAAAAATACAGACGATGCAGAACGCTCTGATTGCTCTCAATAACAGGCATATACTGCATTCGGCAAAAATTGATATTGAATCGACCAAACGATATACAGGCAGCGCCATTTACGATTATGTTGATGAAAACAAAGAGATACAGCAGATTAATTTTCCGGAACTTACAGTTGATACCTTGTCCACCAGCGCCAGAGGTTACATCCCTGTCACTCAGAATTTCATGCTCAATCCTGCATTTTCATATGCCGGCGATGTGTTGCTCTCTTCAAAGAATGATCTGCTCACATATACAGGATCAGCAGGTATTGTGCATAACTGCAGTACAATCAAGAGTTATACAATCAAATTCAAATCTAAAATCGATCCAAAAAATGTTATGATCCCTGTAAGTGATAAACCGAGGGATATGAATGATAATCTTGTTTTTTCCGGTTCGTATATCAACACAGATCCTATTCATATTTATCCGGCATTTCTTTCGGCCCAAAAATCATGGTCCGATGTTGCTCTGGTAAATTCAACGGGCTACCTCTACTATGAAAAAGCAAAAGGCCGGTATTTAATCACTTCTCTTGAAAAACTGGCTGATCAGAGTCTACCCGGTAATATGATCGCCTTTGACAAGAATTATTGCGTACTGTCGGGAGAAGGAAATATCAATTTCGGAGCAAAATATGACCTGGTTAAATTTTCAAGTGCAGGAAAGGTAATCCATACTCTTGATTCAGGAAAAGTTGACATTGAAGCAATACTGGCTTTCGACTTCCATTTCTCTCCTGAAGCCCTTAAGGTAATGGCAGATGAGATCAGGATGATGCCAACGCTTAAACCGGTAAATCTGAACACCGACCTGAATAACAAGGGGATGAAAGATCTTATGGGAGTAACCGCTGCCTCACAAATAAAAGAGGAAATGGACCTGTTTGGCACTTCAGGAAGCCTTCCAAAAGAATTCAATTTCAAACTACTATTTAACGATGTGAAACTTTACTGGAATGAAGCTACGTCATCATTCAGATCGAGCGGAAAAATCGGCATCGGATTCATAGGGCCACAACCTATCAACATTTATGTGGATGGTTATATTGAAATTCAGCGTAGAAGATCAGGCGACATGATCGATGTTTATCTGAAGGCAGATGAATCAACATGGTACTATTTCTCATATATCAGAGGTGTAATGATGGCGCAGGCAGGAAACAACAGTTTTAACACAATTATTGCAAATACGAAACTGAACAACAGGAAACATCCCGATTCATCAGTAAGGGTACCTTATACATATATGATTGCTGTTGAAGGCAGGCTTAGCCGTTTCCTCAGAAGAATGACCAGTGATAACGCCGGGGAAGAACCTGTTACAAGATAGCTGCCTTGCTTCTTTCACCAAGTTCGATAAGTTCCATATCGTGAATATTCTTCCCATCTATCTGAAACCTGATGGCTGTCATATATTTATGAAACCCGTTATATCCAGCTGCTCCCGGATTTACATATAAAAATCCGGCCTTTTTATCGTACATAACCTTTGCTATATGCGAATGTCCGCAAATAAAAATATCCGGAGGATTTTCATATATGGCAGGTTTTACTCTATGATCGTAATGACCGGGTGTTCCGCCGATATGAGTAATCCAGACCCTTACTTCTTCAGCATTAAAAACCAGGTGCTCTTTATATACCGTCCTGACAAGTGCATCGTCCATATTGCCATAAACTGCTTTCAAAGGCCTGAAAACTGCAAGAGAATCGGCTGTTTCAATATTACCGATATCCCCTGCATGCCAGATCTCATCACATCCTGCAAAATGGTCAAAGAGCCTGGGATGAATCCATCCGTGCGTATCTGAGATAAGGCCAATCTTCATACCCCCTAAGTAACACAAAGGATTTCAAAAAGTAATACAAAGGTTAACCCAAATTCTCTATTTTTGTACAAACAACTGACCTATGCAGATATTTTATGCTCCGGATATAACCAGTGATACCTACACCCTAAACGAGAATGAGTCGAAACATTGTATCAGGGTTTTAAGGATGACAAAGGGAACCGGTGTCAGATTAATAGATGGAAAAGGCAATCTGTATGAAGGGATCATAAGTAACCCTGACTCAAAAAAATGTGCTATAGACATTACAGGAATAATTAAGGATTTCGAAAAACGAAATTACTGTCTCCACATAGCAATCTCCCCTTTAAAAAATCCTGAACGTTTTGAATGGTTTATTGAAAAGAGTGTTGAAATTGGTGTTGATGAGATCACCCCGCTGATCTGCAGGAACACTGAAAAGCAGGGTATAAAGACTGAAAGAGTAAATAACCTGATTATCTCTGCAATGAAACAATCGCTTAAAGCAACAAAAACGGTATTGAACGAGTCTTGCCTTTTCAATGATTTTCTCAATAGAGATTTTAAAGGAATCCGCTTGATTGCCCATTGTAATGAAACATTCAATAGAAGTAAAATATCTGAAGTATATTCAAAAAATGAAAATGTGTTAATTCTGATAGGACCGGAAGGCGATTTCAGTAATGAGGAGATTGATTCTGCTATTGAAAAGAATTTTATTCCTGTTCATCTGGGTCACAGCCGGCTGAGAACAGAAACGGCAGGCGTCGCGGCCTGCCATTCCATTTACTTTTTAAACCAGTAAAAGCAGACTTTATCTGGCCAGATTGTTAATTATCTCACCGATGTCTTTCTGAGGAACTTTATACATTTCAGTGTATCTGCATTTCCGGCATGAAATGAAAGTAAATCTCCTGTTGTGAAATTCAAACATTCTTGTCCAGAAGCTGCCAATAGTCCACATTTCACCAATCTCATACAGTTTATTGCCGCACTTCGGGCAGGTGTATTTTATTATCTGGTTCATGATTCCTCTTTTTTATTATTTTCTGACCTTGTTTTCCATCTGCCCGATTTTCGAAGAGCATGGTCGAGTATATACTCAATCTGCCCGTTAGTACTGCGGAATTCATCAGCAGCCCATTTTTCGAGAGCTTTCAGCTTCCCGGGGGCAATACGTAAAACAAATGGTTTCTTTTCACTCATACTAGGAATGTAATGTACCGGTATTAACAATCGGTGAGGCATCCTTATCGCTTACCAGCACTACCATCAGATTACTTACCATAGCAGCTTTCCTCTCATCATCAAGATCAACAATCTTCTTGTCAGAAAGCTGTTCAAGAGCCATCTGAACCATAGAAACTGCACCTTCAACTATCTTAAACCTGGCAGCTACAATAGCTGTTGCCTGCTGCCGTCTTAACATGGCATTGGCAATCTCCTCAGCGTATGCAATGTAATTTATTCTGGCCTCAATTACATGTATACCGGCAATAGTAAGTCTTTCCCTTATCTCTCTTTCGAGCTCTTCATTAACCTCTTCCCCTCCGCTCCTGAGAGCTACGACAGCCTCATGGTCTTCAAAATTATCGTAAGGGTACAAGCCTGCAAGTTTTCTGAGAGCAGCATCACTCTGAACTAAAACAAAATGCTGATAATCATCTACTTCAAAAGCAGCCTGATAAGTATTTGCTACTTTCCAGACAAGCACAAAACCAATTTTTATCGGATTGCCTATTTTGTCATTTACCTTAATAGGATCACTGTCAAAGTTTCGTGCTCTGAGTGAGATATTCCGCCTGTTGAAAAATGGATTTACCCAGAAGAAACCATTTTCTTTAATTGTTCCTTTATATGCACCGAACAGTACCATAACGCACGATTCGTTAGGATTAACAACTGTGAAGCCAATTGTAAGGAAAACAAACAACAATGCAGCTACTACACCTTGCCAGATCATCTGAAAAGCAAATCCGGCAATTGATCCGCCAAGAGCCAAAATGGCTATCAGCAGAACTACATAACCCGAAATGGGTTTGAAAGTCAATTCCTGTTTCATAGTATATGATATTAATTTAATATCACAAAGATATTATTTTAAATTCATATTACCAAAAAAAACACAGGAAATTTTCCTGTGTTCATTAAGATTTTTAATCCTGCTTCCTGATCTTCTCAATCAGTCTTTTAGTCAACCGCCTCCCCGGAACAGCTTTTATCTGCCTGAGAAGGTCAATCACATCACAGAATTCAGAGTTTATACCCCATGCATCTTCAAAAAGATCTACATTTTTAACTTTGATATTGTGATATGAAATAAAAGGAGTAGAAGTTAATCCCATAGGCTTCATGTTTTCATTTTCTTTGAAAACGTCCAGCAGGAATTATTATTGTCTGATTTCTAATTTAATGTCAGACTGATTTTTTTCTCCTCCATAATTTTTCTCATATTTATGAGGGCATATCTCATCCGGCCGAGAGCAGTATTTATGCTTACACCGGTTATATCGGCAATCTCTTTAAAGCTCAGGTCTGCGTAATGCCTCAGGATTACCACCTCCCTCTGGTCATCAGGCAGGCTGCTTATCATATTCCTGACATCTTTATGTATCTGCCGCTTTATCATATCATCCTCAACGCTATCTTCAGCAAATCTTTTTGAATTGAAGAGATCAGATTCATAGTTGTCGTTCGATATGGTATTCATCTGCTTAATCCTGCGGAAATGGTCAATAATCAGATTATGAGCTATACGCATTACCCAGGAGAGAAATTTTCCGTTATCGGAATATTTACCTGCTTTAACAGATTGAAAAACTTTAAGGAAGGTATCCTGAAAGATATCTTCAGCGAGAGCCTGATCGCGAATATAAAGGCTTATATAAGCGAAAACTTTGTTTTTATGGCGGTGGATTAATTGTTCAAAGCACGACTGCTCACCTTTTATGAACCTCATAATCAGTTCATAATCGGAAATCATTTTTTTCATAACTCACTCTTTTAATTAAACAGAGTAGAGATATTCTATAGGCAGTCCTCCTTTGTCAGGTTGTTATTCGTAATACAAAGGAAACAATTTATTTTAAATTGAAAGTATTACTTTTGGGTTTTAACTGAATTTTAACACTATATAAAGGAACAGATATGCAGGGGAGTATTGAAATAAAGGGGGCCAGGGTACATAATCTGAAAAATGTTAGTCTGAATATTCCCAGAAACAAACTTGTGGTAATCACCGGCGTTTCAGGTTCAGGGAAATCATCTCTTGCTTTCGACACAATTTATGCAGAAGGTCAGAGAAGATATGTCGAAAGCCTCTCCTCCTATGCACGTCAATTCCTGGGTAGAATGAATAAACCCGAGGTTGATTTCATAAACGGTATCCCTCCTGCCATAGCTATTGAACAGAAAGTTAACTCCCGGAATCCACGTTCCACTGTGGGCACATCGACAGAAATATATGATTATCTGCGGCTTCTGTTCGCAAGAATCGGTCGAACCTATTCGCCTGTGTCGGGTAAAGAGGTTAAAAAACACAGCGCTGATGATATAGTTGATTACCTGGCATCTCTACCTGAGGGAACAAAGGTGGTTATTACCTCTTCCGGTGAGATACCCGAAAACATAAAAGTATCAGAATATTTTTCGTTCCTGAATAAACAGGGGTTCAACCGTATCGAGTCTGATGGGGAGCTCATTAAAATTGATGAACTAAAAACTTTTGATGGATATGAACCCGGGCAGCAGGTAAATATTGTAATTGACAGGCTTGTTATAAGTCATTCTGCAGATAATTTCAGCAGGGCTGCTGACTCTGCTCAAACGGCATTTCAGACCGGGAAAGGTTATTGCCAGGTAGTTATCCATGATGATAACGGAATAAAAAGGGTAAGTTTCTCAAACAAATTTGAAGAGGATGGCATTGGGTTTGAAGAACCTTCAGAATACTTATTTAGTTTCAATAATCCAATAGGGGCCTGTCCTATATGTGAAGGCTATAGCAGGATTATAGGTATTGATGAAAATCTTGTTATCCCGAACCAGAACCTTTCGGTTTATGAAGATGCGATAGTTTGCTGGAAAGGTGAAACTATGAAAAAATGGAAGGAGAGATTGATTGCCAGTGCAGAATTATTCGATTTTCCGATACATAAACCAATTTACCAGCTGACAGAAGAGCAGAAGGAGCTACTCTGGAAAGGAAATAAATATTTTTATGGGATAGACCGGTTCTTCCATCATCTTGAAGAGAAGAAATTTAAGATCCAGTACAGGGTTCTGTTAAGCCGCTACCGCGGAAAAACGACATGCCCGGAATGTAAAGGTTCGAGATTAAGAAAAGAGTCAGGCTATGTAAAGATTGCCGGTTATTCAATTCAGGATCTTGTTTCAATCCCTGTCGGAAAGCTAATTGAGCAATTTTCTGAAATAAAGTTAAATGCTGAAGATACTGCAATTGCTGAAAGGCTTATAAAGGAGATTACTGTCCGGTTGAAATTTCTTATTGATGTGGGCCTTCCTTATCTCACTCTCGACAGGCTATCTTCTACATTGTCAGGCGGAGAATCACAGAGAATTAATCTATCAACATCGCTGGGGAGTAATCTGGTAGGCTCTATGTATATTCTCGATGAGCCAAGTATCGGTCTTCATCCCCGTGACACTAATCTTTTGATAAAAGTACTGAAAGAGCTCAGAGACCTCGGAAATACGGTTCTTGTTGTAGAGCATGAAGAGGAAATAATAAGAGCTGCCGATGAAATAATTGATATGGGACCGGAAGCCGGCAGACTCGGTGGAGAGGTGGTTTATCAGGGAGGCCTTGACCTGACCACTGCAAATAAATCTCTTACAGCCGGTTACCTTAGTGGACGGTTAGTAGTCCCGGTCCCGCGCGTAAGAAGAAAATGGAACAGCTTTATTGAGATCAAGGGTGCCAGGCAAAACAATCTTAAAGGTATTGATGTGAAATTTCCGCTTCATATTATAACTGCTGTTACCGGAGTAAGCGGATCAGGCAAATCGAGCCTTGTTTCAGATATTTTACACAAAGTTCTGTCGAACAGGATTAATGGGAATAACTTAAAACCAGGTCAGTTCAGGGATATTACCGGAGACATTTCCGGTTTAACCGGCATTGAGATGGTTGATCAGAATCCGATAGGTAAGTCGAGCCGGTCAAATCCGGTCACTTATCTCAAAGCATATGATGAAATACGCAAACTTTATTCCGAACAACAAGCTTCGGTCCAGAATAATTATAAAGCGTCTCATTTTTCATTTAACATAGAAGGCGGACGATGTGAGGAGTGTCAGGGGGAAGGGATAATAAGAGTTGAAATGCAGTTTATGGCCGATGTGGAGCTGACCTGCGAAAACTGCAAGGGGATGAGGTTCCGCAAGGATGTTCTTGAGGTAAAATATCATGGAAAGAACATTTATGATATGCTTGAGATGACTATAGATGAAGCAATTGATTTTTTCAATTCACATCCGGGAAAGAGTGAAAAGAGAATCGTCGAAAAACTGAAACCTCTTTCTGATGTGGGACTGGGCTATATAAAAATGGGGCAGCCGTCAAGTACTCTGTCAGGAGGTGAAAGCCAGAGAGTAAAACTGGCCTATTTTCTGAGCCAGGAACGCGGTAACGGACATATATTATTCATCTTTGACGAACCAACCACAGGCTTGCATTTTCATGACATTAACAAGCTTCTTAAATCAATAAATGCCCTGGTTGATCATGGTCATTCTGTGGTACTTATTGAGCATAACCAGGAGGTGATAAAGAGTTCTGACTGGGTCATCGACCTTGGACCAGAAGGCGGTGAAGACGGGGGCCGGATTGTTTTTGAGGGAAGACCGGAAGAACTGGCAAAATGCAAAGAATCTTATACCGGTAAATATCTTTCGGCAAAACTGATATAAAATAGCAGAGACGGGTCTGAGACCCGTCTCTACATATTGAGTAATTGATGATATTTCTACCTTTGTTACAAATAATTTCAAGATGATAAGATCTGAGAAGAAGTTTAATGAACTTACCTCTGTACTCAATAAAGATAATAGTATTCTGATATCTGAAGCGATAGAATTACTTCGGGAAGAGCAGCCTTTTGAAGGCGCTAGATAAATTGTATTTGTTCAGATCATTTTCTATCCCCAAATATTATACTTCCTATCCTGACTATAGTGCTTCCTTCTTTCAGCGCAATTTCATAATCGCCCGACATTCCCATAGAGATCTCCTTAAAATGATGGTTCCCGGCGAAGTATCTGTTTTTAAGACTATTAAAACAATCAGCAAGATAACGGAATTCCTTACTAACCTGACCGGTATCAGAAGTAAAAGTTGCCATACCCATTACGCCGCATATCCTTACATGCTTAATATTCAAAAACTCCTGCGATTCAGCCATTTCAAAGAGTTCTTTCATGCTGAATCCAAATTTTGTCTCTTCCGATGCAATATGTATCTGCAACAGGCAATCAACTACCCTGTTAATTTTTGAAGCTTCCGAATTAATGTTTTTTAATAGTTTGAAAGAATCGACGGACTGTATCATGTTGATAAATGGCACAATATATTTCACCTTATTGCTTTGAAGATGTCCGATGAGATGCCATTCTATATCACGAGGCAGAAGATCTACCTTGTTCAGCAGTTCCTGCACCCTGTTCTCTCCAAAATATCTCTGTCCGGAATTGTAAGCAGTCAGAATGGCACCGACCGGCTTTGTTTTCGATACTGCAACCAACTTGACAGATGATGGGATCTGTGTTTTTAGTAAACTGATATTTGAAGCAATATCGGTCATCTATGAGCAATTATTAAAGCATAAAAATAGTGAAAAGTGAAAACATTAACCGCAAAGTTCGCGAAGAATGAATAACCAGTTTACTCTTAATAAACTTTGGAGTTGTCAAAAAGTGGGACTAACCACCCCGTCATGACCCTACGGGCATGACACCCCTCCTTTAAAAAGGAGGGGAAAGTGTTGAAATACAGTATTATAACTTTCTCCTCCTCTTCAGAGGAGGAGTACCCTGACCGAAGCGTCAGGGGGAGGTGGTGGGCTTTTTAGACAACCCAAAACTAAAAAAATATCAATATTTTCAGCTTAACAGGTGAATTACCAGACCACTTCTGAGTTTGGGTTCAAACCATGTGGATTTGGGAGGCATAATATTACCTGAATCAGCGATGGTTATAAGCTGCTTCATTGATACCGGATAAAGTGCGAATGCAACTTTCATCTCACAACTATCGACCCTCTTCTTAAGTTCTCTCAGCCCGCGTATTCCTCCGATAAAATCAATGCGTTTCGACCTGCGGAGATCCTGAATATCAAGTATGAGCATCAGTATCTGATTGGAAAGTATTGTTACGTCAAGAACGCCTATCGGGTCATTATCATTGTAAGTACCATCTTTTGCTGTCAGGCTATACCATTTTCCATCAAGATACATTGAGAAGTTATGAAGCTTTTTCGGTTTATAGGTTCTGCTTCCCTTTTCCTCAATAATAAATCCGCTGCCTAGTCTGTTAACCAGCTCCTGCGGGGTAAGACCGTTAAGGTCTCTTATGGTTCTGTTGTAATCAATGATCCTTAATTGATTATCAGGGAAATGGACTGCAAGAAAAAAATTGTATTCCTCAGTTCCATTATGGGAAGGATTGTTTTTCCGCTTTTCTTTCCCGACAAGCGCCGCTGCAGCAGTCCTGTGGTGTCCGTCAGCAACATAGGTATAGGGAACCTTTTCGGCAAACAGTTTTTCTATAAGTTTGTTTGTTTCCGGTTTCTTTACTACCCAGAAATGGTGACCAAAACCATCCTCCGCAACAAAATCATATTCCGGTTTCTCAGTACTGACAATCATATTTACTATATCATCAATCTCTTTTACAGCAGGATATGCAAAGAATACCGGTTCAATATTAGCATTATTGACACGAACATGCACCATACGATCCTGTTCTTTATCTGGACGGGTAAGCTCGTGTTTTTTTATTATACCATTAAGATAATCATCGACGGATGCGCACCCTACGATTCCGTATTGTGTGCGCCCCTTCATTGTCTGGGCATAAATATAAAAGCCTGGCTTTTTATCCTGAACCAGCCAGCCATTTTTCTGCCATTTACTGAAGTTTTCAACCGATTTGTTATAGACCTCTTTTGAATGAGTATCTGTATCAGCCGGGAGGTCGATTTCTGACCTTGTTATATGAAGTAGTGAGCACTCTTTCCCCTTTGCCATCCGGGTGGCTTCCACTGTGTTCATTACATCATATGGCAAACAGGCCAGATCTTTGGCAATAGCATGAGAAGGCCTTAACCCCCTGAAAGGTTTAACAACTGCCATCTATTCAGATTATATTAAGTACTACTTGTTTACCTTAAATTTTTCGCTTCCTGTCTTGAAATAATCGACAATCTGCCGTGCAGCTGCAACCCCTGCGTTAATATTGGCCTCCTCTGTCTGTGCACCCATTTTTTTAGCCGTAAATATAAATCTGCCTTTGTATTTTTCTTCAAACAGGGTTTTACAGTCGGGCTCAACATCTGACAGATATCTGAAGTCGGGACGCTCCTCAAAAATCTTAAGAAGGCCATCCTCGTCAATAACCTCTTTTCTTGCTGTGTTGACAATAACAGCATCCTTTGGCATCTTCTTCAAAAGATCATAACCGATTGATTTTTTGGTTTTATCGTTTGCAGGCATGTGCAAAGATACATACTGGCATTTAGAATATAATACTTCAGCGTTTTTGCAGACTTTAACACCACTTCTTTTAATATCATCCTCATTCACAAAAGGATCGTAAGCATAAACATCCATTCCGAATCCTTTTGCTATCTCAGCAACATATTTCCCGACATTTCCAAACGCATGAATACCAATCGTTTTACCCCTGAGCTCACTTCCCGATTTACCACTGAATCCTCCGCGCGCCTGATAAAGCATCATTTCGAATGCAAGTTCAGCAACTGCATTTGAGTTTTGTCCCGGGGTATTCATTGCTACCACTTTATGAGCGGTACAGGTAGGAAGATCAAGGTTATCGTAACCTGCCCCGGCACGGACAACAATCTTTAACTTTTTTGCAGCAACAAGGACTTCTGAAGTTACCATATCGCTCCGAACTATCATGCCATCGGCATCCGATACGGCTGTAAGCAATTCGGAAATATTCTTATAGTTCTCAAGTAACGCAAGTTTATAACCTGCAGCCTCTGTTACTTCACGAATCTGCGCAATAGCAACCGGGGCGAAAGCTTTTTCTGTAGCAACAAGGATTTTCATATTAATGTTTTTAATTAATATAAAGACTACAGGTTCCCCCGCAGCACTTAATATTATGGTTACTTAATTCTTTGATTCAAACTCTTTCATAGCGCTTACAAGGGCTTCAACACTTTCTTTCGGAAGAGCGTTATAAGTGGAAGCACGGAATCCGCCCACGGAGCGATGACCTTCAATACCAAGCATTCCTTTTGATTTTGCAAAATCAGCGAATGGCTTTTCAAGTTCTTTGTACTGTTCGACCATAACAAAGCAGATATTCATAAGAGACCTGTCTTCAGGATCAGCAATCGTAGGAACAAATAATTTATTTCTGTCGATCTCGTCATAAAGAATTTTTGCTTTTTCAATATTATCCTTCTGGATAGCTTTCACTCCACCAAGCTGTTTCAACCATGTCAGAGTCTGCTGTGCGGCAAAAACAGCAAACACAGGAGGTGTATTGAACATCGACTCCCCTTTTATATGTACTCTGTAGTCGAGCATAGATGGAATCGGACGGGTTACTTTACCAAGAACATCTTCCTTTACTATGACAAAAGCAACACCTGCAGGTGCAAGATTTTTCTGGGCGCCACCATAAATAATCGAATATTTTGAAACATCTATCGGCCGGCTGAAGATATCGGACGACATATCTGCAACAAGTGGTATTTTTACATCCGGATCCTTCTTAAGCTCCGTTCCATAAATTGTATTGTTAGTAGTTATATGGAAATACTCTGCATCGGAAGGGATTGTATAATTCTTTGGTATATAATTAAATAACTTTTCTTTGGAGGATGCAACCTCTACTACCTCTCCAAAAAATTTTGCTTCCTTAATAGCTTTACTTGCCCACTCGCCTGTATTAAGATAAGCTGCTTTTTTATTCATCAGGTTCATCGGTACCATTGCGAACTGTAAACTTGCGCCGCCTCCAAGAAACAGAACATGATAACCGGCAGGAATTTCGAGCAATTCCTTAAAAAGCACAATTGTGTCGTTCATGCAAGCAATAAATTCCTTACTACGGTGAGAGATTTCAAGAACAGATAATCCTGAACCTGCAAAATCTATTATTCCTTCAATTGTCTTATCAATAGTGTACTGAGGAAGAATTGAAGGACCTGCATAAAAGTTGTGTTTTTTCATAGAGGACTTTTTATGATTAATAAACAGATAATTCTGAGTTTGTGTTCTTACAAAAATATAAAAATAACAGTGCCTATTGTTAAATAATTAACACTAAACCAATAAAATTATAAAATAATATCAACAAGAACTCCATTTTTCATTACAGGTATTTTATCTGTATAATCTGATGTAAGACAGAATTCAATACAGTCATCCAGCTTTTTATCTCTTAACCGGGTTCTTTGTGCAGCCTTTTCAATATAACCGGGCAGGTCGGGACGGGCTAAAGACCATAGGTCCATTGCAGCAAGAGTTGAATCACAAATAGTTGAGTATAAGTCACTCAACATAAGTTTTTCTGCTATTGCTCCTGCACAGACCGTATCTTCAATATTGAACCTGTTTTTCCATCCTGCACAAAATATCAAGACATTCCTCTCCTGCTTAATAAGCCATTGCGTAAGTGCACCGATATTCAGGAATGATCCTACTACCGTCATATAGGCTGATGAAGCCAGATTAATAATGCCTGTACCATTTGTTGTGCTGTAAACTATTGTTTTGCCTTTAACCTTATCTTTAGTGAAATTAAACGGAGAGTTTCCAAAATCCGCAAAATCCAGGACATACCCATCGCGTTCGGCTGCTAAAAGGTAGCCTCGGGCCTTGTAATCTTTAGCTTCGGATACATCTGCAACAGGAATGATTGCAGCTGCTCCATTGGCAAAAGCTGTGCAAATAGCCGATGACGCACGCAATATATCTATTATAACCACTATCGAATCATGGTTTTCACCCGATTCGAATAAAGCAGGTGAAAAGCAGGTTTCTAATTTTCTTTTTACCATAATCTTTTGTCTGTCACCCTTTATTATAGATAGGCAGGCTCACAATTTTTGCCTTAAGATCCTTATTCCTGATGCGTATAAATATTTCAGTGTCAGGTTTCCAGTAACCTTTAGTGAGATATGCCATACCTATCCCCTGTTTCATCATGGGCGACATGGTTCCTGATGTAACTTCGCCAATAACTTCACCTTTTGCATTAACGACTTCATAATGCTGCCGGGGTATTCCCCTGTCGATCATTACAAAACCTTTTAGTCTTTTTTCAACTCCTTCATCCTTTTGTTTCAGCAAAAAAGCTCTATCAATAAAATCCTTCTCACCGGTAAATTTGGTAATCCATCCCAGTCCTGCCTCGATTGGAGATGTCTGATCATTGATATCATTCCCGTAAAGGCAAAAGCCCATTTCAAGACGTAATGTATCCCTGGCGCCCAGACCTATAGGCCTGATATCAAACTCCTTACCTGCTTCAAAAACAGCTTTCCAGAGTTTGGGCCCGTCTTCATTTTTAACATAGATCTCGCACCCGCCTGCTCCTGTATAACCTGTTGTTGAGAATATCGTATCACTTATTCCTGCAAATTCCAGAACCTTGAATGTATAATACTCCATATCTTCCACGGGAGTCTTCGTGAGCTTTTGCATGGCTCTCAGGGCAAGCGGCCCCTGAACCGCAAGCTGTGAAATATTGTCCGAAACATTGATAAGGTCTTTCCCGACTATCAAACCGAACTTTGCTGCGTTCTTTACGCACCAGTTCCAGTCCTTTTCAATATTAGCAGCATTTACAACCAGCAGATATTTTTCAGGATTGTACCTGTAAACAAGCAGGTCGTCTACAATTCCCCCTTTACCATTCGGGAAACAGGAATATTGAATCTTTCCGTCAAACAGCGTTGATACATCATTTGATGTAATATATTGAAGAAATTTAAGAGATGCAAGGCCTGTAACCCAGAACTCTCCCATGTGAGAAACATCAAAAACGCCGACTCTTTCTCTTACGGTAATGTGTTCTTCGGTAATCCCGACATACTCAACAGGCATATTATACCCGGCAAAAGGAACCATCCTGGCGCCTGCCTCCCGGTGAAATTTTGCAAAAGCAGTATTTTTCATAAATATCTTATTTTTAATAATATCGCATAATAAATACGGTTTTTATCACTATAAAAGTAGCACATATTTCCCTTATTAAAAAAACCTTATTAATTGCCAGGGAAAAATCCATTACTGATCAGAATAAAATATTACTATATTTGTTTAATATTCTTTGCACCCTGTTTAAAAATTTTATTTCCCCGGCAATTATGGACTACAAATTCATAAACACTGAATACCTTGATTCCGTATCAGGCGGAGATCCTGAAATTATCCGTGAAATCGTAATTATGTTTAAGGACCAGTCTATTGAAATATACAATGAAATGACAACCCATTTTTCAGAAAAAAATTATGTCTCCCTGGGATTACTGGCTCACAAAGCGAAATCGTCGGTTGCAATAATGGGTATGAATGATCTGGCCTTAATGCTTAAAACCTTCGAGCTTCAGGCCAAAGAGGGGAAAGAATCTGAACTTTATGAATCGTACATCAAAAGATTCAAAGTTGAGACTGATGCTGCCGTTAAGGAACTTGAGGATTTAGTCAATTTGTGATAACCATGAGCAAACTTTCATGGAAACCAGGTACGATGATATATCCCTTACCGGCTGTTATGGTCAGTTGCGGGTCTGTACCTGAAGAGTATAATATCATAACAATATCATGGACAGGCACAATATGCACCGATCCGGTGATGTGCTATATTTCGGTCAGACCAGGACGTCATTCCTACAATATCATCAAAAATAATGGTGAGTTTGTGATTAACCTGACTACAAAATCTCTTGCTTTTGCCACTGACTGGTGCGGAGTTAAATCGGGAAATGAACATAAGAAGTTCGCAGAAATGGGTCTTACTCCTGTACCGGCCTCAAAAGTAAAAGCACCTCTGATTAAGGAATCACCGGTAAACATTGAATGTATAGTTAAGGAGATAAAGGAACTGGGATCGCATCACATGTTTATTTCAGAAGTGGTTGCTGTGAATGCTGATGAAAAATATATTGATGAGAAGACGGGGCTTTTCAGGCTGAATGATGCTGTTCTACTATGCTATTCGCATGGAAAGTATTACGAGACAGGTCAGTTAATAGGCAAATTTGGCTTTTCAGTGAAGAAAAAGAAGAAGGGTACCGATTAAGTTGGACAGTATTAGTTATTCGACAATCTCAATCATTTTGAAAGGGACTCTGATTATTGATTCATAATCTTCTCCTGCTTCCAGCATATCCTCGTCGTCTTCCTCATAGTACCAGTTAACTTCAACCTCATTTTTGGCTTTATGTATCGCCTCGAGTTTCTTGAGTACGTCAAGGATACACTTTGATGAGCTCGTGTTGAAATATTCGAGACGGATATTTACAACTGTTTTTGTCAGAGGAGACTCCTTATAACTGTCGAGCCAGTCAACTAAAGGTTTGTAGAATTCTACTGAGTTTTCTGGAATTGAACGTCCTTTGATTTCAAATACGCCTTCGGTAGAGTCAAATTTAACTGTAGGAGTTTTCGGGGTTCCTTCGATGATGATCGGTTCCATATTTGTCAGATTTAAGAGTTTGTTTTAATTTTCTTTGTTCACTAAAATATCAAGATAGAAAAATGAGTATTTATCATTATATTCCTTAAATGCGTATTCAAGCTTATTACCTGTTTTCCTGGCTATATCAACAAGACCTAATCCTCCTCCTCCTTTTGCAGATATTCTCTGGCGATTCAGGATAAACTTATATAACTCCTTTATCTCCTCATGGCTGGACCTGTTAATTCGTTTTATCTTTTCTTCAAGCTTTTCTTTGTTTTCGGTTAGCACAAAGTTCCCTGTAACTATTTTATACCCACCTTCAACCTTTTTTACTACCAGCAAACCATACTTTTCAAAAGCCTGATCTTCAAAATCTTCAGGTACTCTGTCAACATGATGATAAAGATTCTGAAGGCTTTCAACCAGAACATTATAAACCTTCTTCCTGAACCTGGATTGTTCATTAACCTCAACCATCTTATCCTCAACCGTGTCAAGAACATGATTGATGACATCCGAATCAACATTACCCTTATAAAAAAGGATAATATTCCCGTTCGACTGGTCAGAAAAATAATTCTCTATATTAAAGCTCATTTAAGCTTCATTTTAAATAAGATCACTCTTCACCGGTTTCTTAGTTCCCTCGTACATCTCATATTTTAAGAGAATACATTCCAATGCGCCGTTGAAAAGAGTGTGTTTTTCCTTAGGCTTTAATCCAACTTTTTTTAGGGATTCTTTGTTGGAAGTAATTAACCAGGCTGTAGTTCCGGGAAAGTTGTGCTTAAGTGTTGTTCCAATCATACTGTAAAGCAAGTCAATTTCATCAGGTTGAAGTCTTTGTCCGTAAGGTGGGTTCAAAAACAAGAAACCCTGATTATCAATGGCCTTAAGATCCTTAAAATCAGATACTTTAATAGACACAACATCGCTTAATCCGGATCGGGCAACATTTGCTTTTGCCTGAAGAGCTGCCTGTTCCGAGATATCACTTCCAAAAATTTTAACAGGAGAAAGTCCAATCTGGTTGTCATACCCGCGTTTGATCTTTTCGAATAATTCCTCATCGAAATCTTTCCATCTTTGAAATCCAAAAAATTTACGGAATTTCCCCGGAGGAATCTTACATGCTATCAATCCTGCCTCAATTGGTATTGTTCCTGATCCGCACATCGGATCAGTCAAAGTTGCTGAAGCCTTCCATCCCGACAGCAGAAGTATCCCCGCGGCAAGTACCTCATTAAGCGGGGCTACAGCCTGCTCCTGCCGGTAACCGCGTTTGAACAAGGGTATTACCGAAGAATCAATTGATATGGTTACAAGATCATTGCTTATATGAAGATTAATAAGTATCCTTGGATCACTGGTATCAACTGAAGGGCGTCTTCCTGTTTTTTTTCTGAAATAATCGGCAATGGCATCTTTAAGAATAAGCCCTGCATAGCCTGTATGACCGAAGTGTGGTGAATTAATTACCGGAACAATGGAAAATGTGTCATCAGCATCCATGAATCTATCCCATTCAACCTTCGATCCGCCATTATACAGATCATCTTTTGACTTTATCCTGAAATCAGCAACAGGCATCAGTACCGATAAGGCTGTTCTTGAGCAGTAATTTACCCTGTACAACAGCTCCTTATCACCTTTAAACAGTACTGCACGGTTTACTGCCTGTACATCAGCAGCGCCGAGACCAATAAGCTCTTCAGCAAGAACTTTCTCTAGTCCGTAAAGAGTTTTTGCAACAAATTTCATCATGATATTTTTGACCCGGGATTATTGGTTTCCGAGTATAGTATTATAGCTCTTTTTATCTGAAATAACGTTCAGTGCTTTTTCAATAACCTTATCGTTTTCATTTATGATCTGAAAATATTCGCTTGGCTGCCATATATTGGTTGCTACAAGCCCCTTTAATACCAATAGGATTTCATCCTTCGATTTGTTGAACTGATCTTCATTATATTTAACTCCCTCAGCTTCTCCTTTCGCAATGAAGGTCTTAATATCATCAGGACTAAACTGAAACTCGTTCTTAAACTCATCAAAAGATTTATATTGTGAGTTGAGTTTCAACCTGTTTTTATCGTAGTATTCGACGGTAAAGGAACTAAGAACATTTTTTCCGTTAAGTCTGCTAAAGTAAGCAGTGTTATATGTTGTATCTGCGGCCACGAAAACATCAGGCATTATTCCACCGCCCCCGTATACTACCCGTTTGTTAACCAATGTTTTAGATTTCAGAGAATCAAGAAAATGAGTGCTATCGGCTGTCATCATTTCGCCATGGAGGGTGAATCTTTTAAGAAAATTCTCCATGTATTTGTCATACCCTTCGTTGTATGAACTTTGTATCGACCTGCCTGAAGGGGTGTAGTACCTTGCTATTGTCAGTCTTATCATTGAACCATCGGTAAGATTAAATCCGTTCTGAACCAGTCCTTTACCGAAAGTCCGCCTGCCCAGAATAACTCCGCGGTCCCAATCCTGGAGAGCTCCGGCCAGAATCTCGCTGGCTGATGCTGATCCCTCATCGGTGAGAACAACAACTCTTGCCGATGATAAGCTCCCGATGCCTGAAGATTTATAGTCCTGTCGCGGGGTTTTTCTCCCTGAGAGATAAACAAGCAGCTTCTGATCAGAAAAAAATTTATCAGCTATCGTAGTTGCAGCCAGCATATAACCTCCGCCGTTCCCCCGTAAATCAAGAACCAGGTTTTTCATGTTGCTCTTTTTCAGAACAGCAACTGCGTCTGAAAACTCTTTTTCGGTTGTTGCGGCAAATTTATTCAGTTTTATATATCCGGTTTCTTTATCTAGCATGTACGAGGCATCAAGACTGTTTATCGGTATTTTATCACGTATGATAGTAAAATCGAGGATATCCTTTTCTCCTCTTCTGAATACAGTGATATTTACCTTAGTACCTTTCGCTCCCATCAACCTGCTGCGAACACCGGTTGTAGAAATCCCTATCCCGGTGACTTTCTCCTGGTTAATAGTTAAGATCCTGTCCCCTGCCCTGAGTCCGACTTTTTCCGAGGGCCCTCCTGCAATAGGTTCAATTATAATTATCGAGTCGCGCAACAAATTAAACTGAATTCCAATTCCTTCAAAATTGCCATTAAGAGGTTCATTCATTTCTTTAACATCTTTTGCGGAGATGTATGTCGAATGCGGGTCAAGATTTTTCAGTATCTCAATTATAGCTTTTTCAGCAAGCTTGTCCAAGTCGGCTGAATCAACATAAAAGGCATCAATCAGGCCAAAGGTTCTGCCGATCTTATAAGTACCTTCATTCAATACCTGCGATGAGGCAGATAATGCAATCAGAAATAATGTGATTAGCAGGACCATCCTGCATGATGTTTTTCTCTTCATAATCTGATTTTCAATACTATATTCTATTTCAATAATTAATCTCCCCGAAAATTTTTTGTGAATCCCCATAAATTTACAACCTCGCCTGCTCTTATATCCGCACGAACTCACCCCCTCGCCCCCTCTCTACTTCGTAAAGAGGGGGAATTCTCCCTACTACTTACTACTTACTTTTTACGTTTACTTTTATCTTTTGTCTTTTGTCTTTTGTCTTTTGTCTTTTGTCTTTTATCTTAAGATTATTCCCATTCTATTGTTGATGGTGGTTTTGAGCTTATATCATAAACGACCCTGTTAATTCCTTTTACCTTGTTAATTATTTCATTTGAAATTAAACCCAGGAATTCGTATGGAAGATGCGACCAGTCGGCTGTCATACCGTCGGTTGAACCCACAGCTCTGAGCACTACGGCATTTTCATAAGTTCGTTCATCGCCCATAACCCCTACTGACTGAACCGGAAGAAGTATCACCGCGGCCTGCCAGACAGAATCATACAATCCATGTTTTTTCAGGCCTTCAATGAAAATATCATCAGCCTCCTTAAGTATCTCAAGTTTTTCTCTTGTCATTTTCCCGAGTAATCGTATAGCTAATCCGGGGCCCGGGAAAGGGTGCCGTTTTAGTATATAATCAGGAAGCCCGAGAGCATGCCCTACTCTCCTCACTTCATCTTTAAAAAGAAGACAAAGAGGTTCCACAACTTTCAGGTGCATTTTTTTGGGAAGTCCTCCTACATTATGATGTGACTTGATTGTTGCTGATGGGCCGTTAACTGAAACAGATTCAATAACATCGGGGTAAATTGTTCCCTGTGCCAGCCATTTAACGTCCTTAACTTTTCTTGCCTCCTCATCAAACACCTCAATAAAAACACGGCCGATAATCTTTCGTTTCGTCTCCGGATCACTCACTCCCTCGAGATGATCGAGGAACCTGTTGCCTGCTTCAACACCCACAACATTGAGACCCAGTCCGATATATGATTCCAGAACTTTATTAAATTCATTCTTCCTGAGCAATCCGTTATCGACAAAAATGCAGGTAAGATTTTTACCGATTGCCTTGTTAAGCAGAGATGCTGCCACTGAAGAGTCAACACCACCCGAGAGACCCAGAATCACTTTATCATCACCCAACTGCTTTTTAAGGTTAATAACAGTTGATTCTGCAAAGGAATCGGGAGTCCAGTTCTGCAAACATGCACAAATACCAACTACAAAATTCTTAAGCATCTGAGTTCCTTCTGTGGTATGATATACCTCGGGATGGAACTGGATTCCCCAGGTACTTTCACCCTTTATATGATATGCCCCTGCCTTGACGTCTGCTGTTGAGCCTGTAATTTCATAACCTTCCGGGATACTGGCAATAGTATCTGCATGCGACATCCAGACCTGGGTTCCTTGTTTAATATTTGTAAAAAGCGGATCGTTGCTGTTTACAGAAACAAGATTAGCTCTGCCATACTCGCGGGTACTTGAATGCAAGACCTCTCCTCCAAAATTATGAACAAGATGCTGTGCTCCGTAACAAACACCAAGCAAAGGGATAATTCCCTTTATCTTCGAAAGGTCAGGAGTTGGTGCATTTTTGTCCCGGACAGAAGATGGACTTCCTGACAAAATTACCCCCTTAACACTCTCATCAGGAACAGGAAAATGGTTAAATGGATGTATTTCGCAATATACATTTATTTCCCTTATTCTCCTGGCTATCAACTGAGTATATTGAGATCCGAAATCGAGTATTAAAATTTTTTCCTGCAAAACTCTGTTGTTTTATTTTAATGGTTTCAAAGATAGATATTCTTTTCTTAAGGATTATTAATATCTCCGACCTTAAAACTCTTTCCATCGATTGCAGGGAATGTTTGCGGGAATATGGTTCTTGCCTCCTCAACGAGGAATGAGATATCCCTGTATCGGGCTGAGAAATGGCCGATAAGGAGTGTCCCGGCATCAGCATCCAAAGCAGTTCTTGCGGCCTCAAGAGTTGTTGAGTGTCCCGTCACTCTGGCAAGTTCTTCTTTACTTTTATCGAATGTAGCTTCGTGGTAAAGCAGGCTAACCCCTTTCACGAACGATGCCAGCCGTTTGAAGTATTTAGTATCGCTGCAGTAGGCATAAGACAAAGGTTCCTGCGGGGGAAGAGTGATATCTTCATTTTTTATAATAACTCCATCAGGAGTAATAAAGTCTTCGCCTTTTTTGATAGCTGGTATTCTGACCGGAGGAATCTGATATTTTGAAATACATTCTTTGATAACATTCCGCTCAGATTTTTTTTCCCTGAAAAGGAATCCGAAAGCGGGAACCCTGTGTTCCAGAGGGAACGAGGTTACCGTAATATATTTATCATCAAGAATCTGAACATGATCTTTCCCTGAAAGAGGTATAAAATCAATTTCATAACTAAGATGAATATCAAAATCGTTCAGATGTGAATTAAGAATGTGCCGGTAGTTTTCAGGAGCATAAAGGTGAACCGGATTTTCCCTTCCCATCAGGCTGAAGGTTGATAATAATCCATATAGTCCGAAAACATGGTCGCCGTGAAGATGGCTTATGAAGATATGGTTTATTTTTCCGAACCTTATCCTGTTTTTCCTGAGTTGCATCTGTGTACCTTCGCCACAGTCTATCAAAAATAAACGCTCATGTGCATTGAGCACATGAGCGGATGGATATCTTTCTGATGTCGGCAATGCAGAACTACTACCAAGTATGGTCAGTTTCATAGCACTCTGCAAAGCGATCTGCTTTAAGATATTATTTTTTCAGCATCAGTAACCGATCCTGTTATTGTAAGGACGGTATCGAGCTGAGAAATAGTGATAAGTCGTTCTACGGCCTCATTAAGACCGCAAAGAACGAATGTACCACCGGCATTTTTACATAATCTGTTGGCTACCAATATAGCACTCAGACCAGAGGAGTCGCAGTACTGACATTTTTCAAGATCAAGGATGATATTCTTTTCACCCTTGCCTGAAACAAGCACAAGTTCCGACTTAAGTGCCGGAGCTATGTGCGTGTCAAGCTTTTCTGACTGTATCTGAATAACAGTGCTGTTATTCCGGCTCTCAATATTGAAATCCATAGTGATAAATTTTGATAGCCTAAATTTAACTAATTTTTCTGTTTCTTGGAAGCTTTATTCTCTTTTTCTTCCATTTCTTCTTTCAAAGCCGCAAGTTGTGATATATCACCAAGGGTTGTTTTTTCAGAACTTGCCTTCGGTTTCTTAGTTGTTTTCCTTGTTGTTCTTGTTCCTGTTTCTGATTTCTTCACAGGAGCTTCGGCTGCTTTCTTTTCGTCTTCAAAAACCCTGCTGTGTGAAAGGATGATTTTTTTAGCTGACTTATTAAATTCAATCACCTTGAATAATAATTTTTCGTCAACTTTAGCGATCATTCCATCCTCTTTAACAAGATGTTTCGGAGTAACAAATCCTTCAACACCGTAAGGAAGAGCTATTACAGCACCTTTATCGAACACTTCTACAACTGTACCTTCATGAACAGAGTCGAGAATAAAAAGATTCTCGAAGACATCCCATGGATTCTCTTCAAGTTGCTTGTGACCAAGGCTGAGTCGTCTGTTTTCTTTATCAATTTCAAGAACAACTACCTCAATCTGTGCATCAATAGCTGTGAATTCGGCAGGATGCTTGATTTTTTTTGTCCACGACAAATCAGAAATATGTATCAGTCCGTCAACACCCTCTTCAATTTCAACAAAAACACCGAAGTTGGTAAAGTTTCTGACTTTGGCTGTATGCTTTGCACCAACTGCATATTTTTCATCAATATTCTGCCATGGGTCAGATTTGAGCTGTTTGATACCAAGTGACATCTTTCTTTCATTCCTGTCGAGTGTCAGAATTACGGCTTCAATTTCGTCACCAACTTTCAGAAACTCCTGTGCACTGCGCAGATGCTGTGACCATGACATTTCCGACACGTGTATCAGACCTTCAACGCCGGGTGCAATTTCAACAAATGCACCATAGTCAGCCATAACAACTACTTTTCCTTTGACCTTATCACCAATATTCATATTTGGATCAACAGAATCCCATGGATGAGAAGTGAGCTGCTTCAGACCAAGAGCGATTCTCTTCTTGTCATCATCGAAATCGAGGATAACCACATTGAGTTTCTGATCGAGCTTTACAATCTCTTCAGGGTGATTTACTCTTCCCCATGAGAGGTCTGTAATGTGAATAAGCCCATCAACACCGCCAAGGTCGATGAACACACCATACGATGTAATATTTTTAACGGTTCCTTCAAGAACCTGTCCTTTTTCAAGTTTGGCAATGATCTCTTTCTTCTGCTGTTCAAGTTCAGCTTCGATAAGAGCTTTGTGAGATACAACAACGTTCTTGAATTCCTGGTTGATCTTTACAACCTTGAATTCCATTGTTTTACCTACGAAGACATCATAATCGCGAATTGGTTTGACATCGATCTGCGATCCCGGAAGGAAAGCTTCGATACCAAAAACATCAACGATCATACCGCCTTTGGTCCGGCACTTGATGTAACCGGTAATAATCTCATCTTTTTCAAGTGATGCATTAACCCGATCCCATGAATTAATTGCACGGGCTTTTTTATGAGAAAGAAGAAGTTGTCCTTTTTTATCTTCCTGACTTTCAACATAAACCTCAACCTTATCACCGACTTTCAGATTAGGATTATAACGGAACTCATTTAAACTGACAACACCTTCCGATTTGTATCCGATATTGATGACAACCTCACGCGATGTCATCTGAATTACTGTTCCAATTACAACTTCATCAACTGCAACAGTTGAAAGAGTCTCATCATAGAGGGATTCATATTCCTTGTACTTTGGTGATGAACGCAGTTCTTCACTTTCAAAGGCACCCCAGTCAAAATCTTCAGCTGATGCAGCACTTCTGGTTTCAGCTTTTACTTTAATTTCCTTTACAGGTTCAGGTTCAGGTTCAATTTTAGTTTTCGAATGCCGTTTTTCTTTCTGAACTTCTGATTCATCTTCAACAACTTCAGCCTTTACTGGTTCAATAGCTTCTTCCACTTTTTGGGGCTCTTCTGCTACAACAGTTGCAACCTCTTCTGAAGCTAAGGTTTTAGTCTCAACTTCCTGATTTTCTTTGGTCTCTTTAGCCTTTACTTTTTTTGCTTGTTTTACATGGGCTTCACTTTTTTCTACAACCTCTTTTGTGGTTGTTTTTTTCTTACTTTCAGTCATGATTTTAATTTAAAAGAACTAATAATTAATAAGTTAGACATTATATTGTTTGAAAAATCGGTTGCAAAGATATGATATTTTTTAAAATTGCCATAATATATAGTAGATTTTCATGGGATTAAACGGGCGTCAGGCAAAAGGTATCAGGCGACAGGCGTCAGGCGTCAGGTGTTATAGATTTCCTGTTGCCTGTTGCCCGTCGCCTGTTGCCTTTTTAATCATTTCCGTATTTGACTTGTTATATTATCTTTGCACAAGTGATGTAGTTTTAATCAAAATATTACAGGATTTATGAAAATTGTTGTCGTAGGATCAGGTTATGTTGGATTGGTTACTGGAGCCTGCTTCGCTGAGAGCGGCATTAATGTTACATGTGTTGATGTTGATGCTGATAAAATACAACATCTGAAGGACGGGACTATCCCGATTTATGAACCTGGACTCGAAAGCATAATCAAAAGGAATGTTGAAAAAAAAAGGCTTTTCTTTACAACAGATATAAAAGAGGGAATCGATGGTTCGGAGGTAATTTTTATTGCAGTGGGGACGCCTCCCGGTGAAGATGGATCTGCTGATCTGAAACATGTCCTGGCGGTAGGAAAAGAGATAGGATATGTAATAACAAAACATATCGTAGTTGTTACTAAAAGTACAGTGCCGGTTGGGACGTCTGAAAAGATACGTAAGACCATTCAGGATGAACTCGATAAACGAAAAGTCTCTGTTCCTTTCGATATGGCTTCCAATCCTGAATTTCTTAAAGAGGGGGCTGCAGTTGAAGACTTTCTGAAACCTGAAAGAATTGTTATCGGTATAGATAATGAAAAAGCCGGTGATATAATGAAGCGGCTTTATATGCCATTCGTTCTGAATAATCATCCAATCCTGTTCATGGATATTGCTTCTGCTGAGATCACCAAATATGCGGCCAATGCCATGCTTGCAACACGCATAAGTTTTATTAACGAAATAGCAAACCTCTGCGATATTCTTGGAGCCGATATTAACTATGTAAGAAAAGGCATAGGCAGCGATTCAAGGATAGGCAGTAAATTCATCTACCCGGGTTCCGGTTACGGGGGGTCTTGTTTCCCAAAGGATGTAAAAGCAATAATTAAAACAGCTCATGACAATGGTTACGAGCTCAATGTAATTAAGGCTGTTGAGAAAGCCAACGAATACCAGAAGAGTGTTATTTTCAACAAGATGTCTGAGTTTTTTAATAATGATCTGAAAAACAAAGTAATCGGAATATGGGGATTATCGTTCAAACCTAAAACGGATGATATCAGAGAAGCTTCTTCGCTCATACTGATTGAGAAACTTCTGCATGCCGGCGCAAAAGTTAAGGCTTACGACCCCGCTGCAATGCATGAGGCAAAAAAACAGGTTGGCAATAAAATTGAATACGCCAACGATCCTTACGAAGCAGTAATTAATGTTGATGCAATGGCTTTGATGACAGAATGGTCCGAGTTCCACCTTCCTGATTTTAACAGGATGGCTGATCTGATGAAATGTAAAGTTATTTTCGATGGAAGAAACATCTATGATCCTGCTGAACTAAAGAGGCTGGGATTTAAATACTTCGGAATAGGAAGAAGATGAATTTGAAAATTTGAAAATTTGAAAATTACCTGATACAGTAAAGATAATAAACGATAAACGCGGAACCATAAACGCTAAACGACAAAATATGAAAGGAATAATTCTCGCCGGAGGTTCAGGGACAAGGCTTTATCCGATAACGAGCGCAATATCAAAACAGATGCTGCCGGTATATGATAAGCCGATGATTTACTACCCGTTATCGGTTCTCATGCTGGCAGGGATCAGGGAAATACTGATCATATCCACCCCCCGCGATCTGCCGGGATTCAGAAATCTTCTCGGGGATGGATTATCCATTGGTATGAAATTCAGCTACATTGAGCAGCCCTCACCTGATGGTCTCGCCCAGGCATTCATCCTTGGGGAAGATTTCATCGGTAAAGATCCGGTATGCATGATCCTTGGAGACAATATTTTTTATGGACACGGATTTGGAGATGCCCTTCTTAAAACTGCAGAACTGAAGAAAGGGGCCTGTGTTTTCGGGTATTATGTCACCGATCCGGAGCGTTACGGTGTTGTTGAGTTTGACAATAATAAAAAGGTAATAAGTATCGAAGAGAAGCCTGCAAACCCAAAATCAAACTATGCTGTCACAGGACTTTATTTTTACGATAATTCCGTTGTTAAAAAAGCAAAATCACTTAAGCCCTCTCCCCGTGGCGAGCTTGAAATAACTGACCTTAACAGAGTTTACCTCGAAGAAGGCACTCTTGATATAAAACTTATGGGAAGAGGGATGGCCTGGCTCGATACAGGTACTTATGATAGCTTGCTGCAGGCTGCTAATTTCATTGCCACTCTTGAACAGAGGCAGGGATTAAAAGCTTCCTGTATTGAGGAGATTGCTTTTAAGAGGGGATTCATTAATAAAAGTCAGCTTTTAGCATTAGCTGAGCCAATCAGGAATAGCCAGTACGGTAAATACCTTTTGCGTATTGCTTCAGATGAAATAAATGTATTCGAAGGATTAAAATAAGTATTTGTAAGAAATGAAAATTATTGAAACAGGATTTAAAGGACTTATGGTAATTAAACCCACTATCCATTCGGATAGCCGGGGCTACTTTTTCGAAAGCTTTAATCAGGTTGCCTTTAAGAATGCCGGGATCTCATTTTCTCCTGCACAGGATAATGAATCAAAATCCTCGAAAGGTGTAATAAGAGGTCTGCATTACCAGTTGAGTCCCTACGATCAGGCAAAACTTATAAGAGTTATCGAAGGAAAGATTTTTGATGTGGCTCTTGATATCCGGAAGGACTCTCTGACTTTTGGAAAATGGTTTGGTATTGAGCTTGATTTTGAAACCAAAGATCAGGTTTTAATACCCAGGGGCTTTGCTCACGGATTTTCAGTTCTCAGCGATATTGCCATCATTCAGTACAAGTGTGATAATGTCTATAATCATCTGTATGAAAGAGGAATATTCTTAAATGATCCTGCCCTGGATATTAACTGGAAAACAGGTTCTACAGTTCCGGTAATCAGTGAAAAAGATTTAAAACATCCTTGTCTGAAAGATGCAGAATACAACTTCTAAAACCGAAAGAAATTAATTATGGCAATAATCTTAATCACCGGAGCTAACGGGCAACTTGGGAACGAGTTGAAAGTTGTTTCAAAGAACTTTTACGGGTACCATTTCATTTTTACTGATATCGATACGCTTGATATCACCAACCCGGAACAAACCGAAGATTTCATTAAAAAATCCAGACCTGACTGGATAATTAACTGTGCTGCTTATAACCTAGTAGACAAAGCGGAAAGTGAGCCCGACATTGCTATGCTCATAAACGGGACAGCTGTTAAAAATATAACAGAGGTTATCAGGGGATCCGAGTGCAGGTTTATTCATATCTCATCCGACTATATTTATGATGGGAAATCAAATGTCCCGTATAATGAGTATTCTCCTGCAAATCCATTATCAGCTTATGGCAGATCAAAACTGGCTGGTGAAAAATATGCTCTGCTTCATCAGGGGTCAATGATCATCAGGACATCATGGCTATATTCATCATTCGGAAATAATTTTGTCAAAACCATTATCAGACATGCTAAGGAGAAGGAGTCATTAAGAGTCGTGAATGATCAGACTGGGACACCAACTTATGCCGCTGACCTCGCAGAAGCAATCATGAGCATTATATCCGGAGTAATACGAAACCAGATTGCCATGAATGCCGGTATTTATAATTATTCGAATGAAGGTGTTTGCACATGGTATGATTTTGCTGTGGAAATTATTCAGGAAGCCGGTCTGACCTGCCAGGTAAATCCGGTTCTTACAAAGGATTATCAATTAGCCGCTGAAAGACCCGCTTATTCAGTAATGGATAAAAGCAAAATAAAAGATAATTACAATCTTTCAATCCCTCATTGGAGGACCGGCTTAAAAAGATGCATGAAACTGTTGAATTAATCTGATGAATATGTTATCTATTGACCAGATCAGAATAAAGGCCGGAAGCTGGTTAGGAGAAGAGTTCAATGATGAAACCCGCAAAGAGGTTCGTGAAATGCTTGATAATGATGAAAAGAAACTTATTGATGCATTTTACCAGGACCTTGAATTTGGCACCGGTGGTTTAAGAGGTATTATGGGTTCCGGAACAAACAGGATGAATATCTACACACTGGGAATGGCAACCCAGGGTTTGTCGAATTATATTGTTAAACAGTGTGAAAATTCCGGAATAAGTGTAGCCATAGCATACGATTGCCGCAACAACAGCCGCTACTTTGCCGAAACAACGGCAAATATCTTCTCTGCTAACGGATTTTATGTTTATCTCTTTGAATCTTTGCGTCCTACACCGGAGCTCTCCTTTGCAATCCGTTACTACAAATGCCAGAGTGGTGTTGTAATAACCGCCTCGCATAACCCACCGGAATATAACGGATACAAAGCTTACTGGAACGACGGAGGACAGGTGGTAGCTCCTCATGATGAAGGTATAATTAACGAAGTGCGAAAGATTTCATCAGTTAATGAAATCCGGTTTGATGGCAAAAAAGAAAAAATAAAAATCCTTGGCAAAGAGACTGATGACCTGTTCCTTAAAGAGGTCCATAAAATGAGCCTTAATCCGGAAATTATTGATAAGTTCAGTGATATCGGGATTGTCTATACTCCTATTCATGGGGCAGGTATAACAATGGTTCCACCGGCTTTGAAAATGTACGGATTTAAAAACATTATCAGTGTACCGGAACAGGATAAAATAGATGGCAACTTTCCTACAGTTAAATCTCCAAATCCTGAAGAACCTGATGCACTTAAGATGGCTATTAAAAAAGCTGTTGAAACAGGTGCCGAACTGGTAATGGCTACTGATCCTGATGCAGACAGACTCGGTATTGCAGTTAAAGACAGGAAAGATGAATTCATCCTTCTTAATGGAAATCAGACCGGGGTCTTACTTGTATGGTACATCCTCTCGCAATTTAAGGAGAGAAAAAAGTACAGGGGAAACGAATATATTATTAAAACTATAGTTACGTCCGATCTTATCGAAAGGATAGCTGAAGGTTACAACGTTGAGTATTTCAATGTTTTAACAGGATTTAAATTTTTTGCTGAGTTAATAAGAAAAAATGAAAGAAGCAAAAAATACATCGGGGGTGGAGAAGAGAGTTACGGTTTTTTACCCGGAGATTATGTGAGGGATAAAGATGCCGTTGCCTCATGTGCACTTGTAGCTGAAGCTACTGCATGGTCAAAAAGCAAAGGGATGTCTCTTTTTGAGCTTTTACTCGATATCTATGTACAGTTTGGTTTTTACAAGGAAAAACTTATAAATATTGTCAGGAAAGGGAAAGAGGGTGCTGATGAGATCAAAGCGATGATGACCGGTTACAGGAACAATCCTCCGGAAAAGATCAACAACAGCAGAGTAATAAAAATAAACGACTATGAAAAGCAAATTTCGTATGATATTCTGAAGGGTTCAAAAACAATTATCGATCTGACAAAATCTGATGTCCTTCAGTTCTTCCTCGAAGATGGATCAAAGATCTCAGTAAGGCCTTCCGGTACCGAACCTAAAATCAAATTTTATTTTAGTGTAAATTCTACACTTAAATCAGTTGACAAATTTGAGGAAACAGAAATCGTACTTGATAATAGAATTAATGATATTATTAAGGATATGAGACTGGTTTAAACGGTATGCGGTATGAGTAGAGTAGAGACGAAATATTTTGCGTCCCTACTTGGATTCAACCATCATTTCCCCAATTCATAGCATTTGTAGTGATATATTTTCTAATCCGTTCTAATTCTATTTCATTTCTGATAATATGATCATGATAACGGGATTGCCAACAAAAATCAATTTTGTTCATTCTGGCATATTTGGTTATTCCAATTTTAAATCCACGGATTATTGATGCCAGATTTTGCGATTGCGGTCCAAATTTATTTTTGATTTGTACCGGTAGTAGGGACGCAACATTTTGCGTCCCTACATTTTGCGTCCCTACCATATCGCCATTAATATTTTGTTTATTTATGATAATAATTCCATGAATATGATCCGGCATCACAATAAATGCGTCCAATATTACAAATGGGAAATGGGATGGAATGTCTGACCAGCATTTGTGCACATGTTGGCCAATTTCAGACAATTTCATTTGCTTTGATTCCAGAATTTCGCCAAAATAATATTCTCTGCCATTAGTGCAAATAGTAATAAAATAAGCAGCATCAGCACTATAATCCCATGACTGTAATCTGGCAGATTCATTCCGATATTTATTTTGGTATTTGGACATCATCTGAACCATTTATCCGTAAAATTAGACATATTATGAAATCTTACAGAAAAGGCAAGAAAAACCGGCATAAATCCCGGGAGTTTATTCTCCAATAATCTTAACAAGCACCCTTTTACGTCTTTTACCGTCAAACTCCCCATAAAATATCTGTTCCCATGGGCCAAAGTCAAGTTTTCCCCCGGTGACAGCAACGACTACTTCCCTACCCATTATTGTTCTTTTGATATGAGCATCGGCGTTATCCTCAAATCCGTTATGTTTGTATTGAGAATAAGGTTTTTCGGGAGCAAGTTTTTCCAGCCATACTTCAAAATCATGATGCAAACCCGATTCATCATCATTAATAAAAACACTTGCAGTTATGTGCATTGCATTTATGAGTATCAAACCTTGCTGAATACCACTTTCATTAAGGCATTTTTCTACTTGTCCGGTGATATTAAGAAATGCCCTGCGGGTTGATGTTTCAAACCAGAGTTCTTTGCGATAGGATCTCATATTGAATAGGTTATGAATAATATTTTAAAAATATTGAAACCATAATAGATATAACACTTATTATAATTGCCCAAATTGATATACGTCTTGTATACTTATAATGTTTTAAACTAGCCTTTAAATTTGCAATTTCTAAATCAGTTTTATTTCTATATTTTTGAGTATCTTCTTTAATCTGTTCATCTTTTCCTAATTCTATTTCCAAAAGTTTATTATACCCCCCCTCTCGCAATCTTCTTTCACCCTGTTCTTTTGTATTGTACAGATTTCTACCTCCTGTCATATCAAAGCAACTTACTAAATTATCTTGAACCAAATCATCTAAGCAATCATTTACAACCTCTATCGGTACACTTTCAGGATTAAGATCATGATATATTTTTTGCAATAAAAACTTCTCATTGTAACGTTCTAGTAGATAGCATAAAATACTATCCTTTAATTCAGCAATTTTAAGAGCATCCATAATTCAAACATTTGAGTACTGCTAAGTTAACAAAAACCTAATCAAAAGTCCGGATTTTTTACTTGCATAGTATAAGAATATTTCTGGCACCGAGATTAAGTTTACTGAGTCAACAGAATTTTTAAACTTTATGTCAGCATATGGTTATGATATGGTTGATCAAATAAAAAATAGATATGGTGCGGATTATACTTTTTTTTTCAAGAAAAGGAAAGAGTAATCCTAATAAAAATGACATCTTAGGGAATAGTTGAAAAGTACTAAAAGTGTTAATAAAAACCAATATCACATTAATTGGTAGTATGTTAATAACACAAAAAATGTTGATAACTGAGTAAATTTTGTCCTTGTGTCCTTCTTGACTAAGGGATATCTTTGATATAAGAAAAAAAAGAGGGAGATGTTTATCTCCCTCATAAAGGTAAACAGAATTGGACTCTGTTCAGCTACTCGCCGATGATCTCGGGTTCCTTTTGGAAGGGAGCCCCGAAATTGTGATAAAAGGTAAAGAACCTCACTCAAATGAACCTTTTAATTTGGGATGTTCAAGCATCCCATTTTCTTTTCAATGAACTTCTGTAAAATTAAACACACTCCATTCCCATTGCAAGAGTTACTTTTTAACTTTATTAACATTTGATAATATAGTTATTAACTATTTTGTTGATGTCTGATATTCAGCTGCTTAGACGATTTTAGTGCTAATCTTTTAACATTAATTTTGTTAATCAATTAATAGCAGATAATTATAATCTGAAGATTTTATTAGAAATGAATTGAAATTGACAAAATCTAATATCTGGTATTCCTTATTTCAGTAATTTAAGGTATCTGAATCATATCTCTAATTATCAGTTTTAATTAAATCTATTCATATATCACTCATTGATATTGAAATACATAATTCTGATATTGAATTTATAAATAGAATAGTTTCTAACAAATTATGTGAGTAATTTGTTAGTATAAAATTGATTTATGGAGATGCCGCTTCTTTATTGACTTCCTCAACTCTGAACTGGCAAAGTATGAGATGTGTGAGGAATTTAGTTCTAATAAATCTATTACATCTAATTTTGGAATTGATTATGAACCGGATTACATTTCAAAAGACTTATCCTCAAAAAAACTCTTATATGCGGTTAAATATGAATCCAATATTTTATCATAGTCAATTGACCTGAGATATTCTTGTTTATTAACAGGTCGAGAAGCATAATTACCTTGTATGTATTTTTTTTTATCTACACTAAAATACTCTTGCTTTTCAATTTTCTTACCATCTCCTGTTGCGTACCTATATGTGACGAGAAAACAAGATTCTGTTTTGGAGTCAACTGCTTCCTCAAAACCTGCTAATCTATCCGAAGTATTTTTTAAAATTTCCTCACAATATGAAAGGTGTTCCGCTTTGTTTTTTTTACCTTGTACCCATTCAAGTCCGCTCTGAGCAACATCGCGACCTGTAGTTGAAGTCAAAATTCTCATTTCAAGACTCCGGTTAAATAAATCATTTAAATTTGCAGAGTCTTTTTCTATACTCACGATTTCAATATTTGTAAAGCGAGAATTCAAATGTTTTTTTATTAAAAAGGAAAATGTTTGTCCACAAGAAAAAAGGAACACGATAATAATTAAGAATAATAGTTTTTTCATTTTTCTAATTTTTAATCTTTTTTACAAGATTATAGATTAATGTGGCTATACAAACTCCAGTTATGGTACCAATCGTAAATGATAATATTATCAAGAATCTGGGTGCAACTGAGTAAAAGAGCAACACTATCATTATTAAGCATATTGAAACTGCTAAAAATGATAATAGAATTATTAAGGTTTTATTTTTCATTTTTTGAAGGTTATCACCGAAGTAGAGTTGATTTTTTTGATTTGCTGACATAGATTTAATTTTATTATACTAAGATACTAAAAATCCCAGATTATATTTATTTGTAACCGGATTTATTGTTTTTAAACTGCTTTTAAAAATGAAAGTTGCCATCCTGTGTCATTCTTAACTGTTCGTAACATTAGAACTGCTTGTCATTTTGATAAGCTGCCAGTGGTTTTGTAACGATTAATTATGCCCTGAAACATTGAAAGTATTTCGATACATTCTTGTGTATGCAGTTTTCAAAACTTAATTACAGCTTGCTGATCAGTTACAGCTGAAAATACTTTAAAATTTGTATATTTGGCTAAATTAATGACAATGAATGACGAAAACATTCATATTGAAGTAGATAAAGTTATCAAACATTTGTACCGTTGATTTCACAAAAGATTGGATTGAAAAAATTAATAAGATCAGATCGTGGATAAAAAAGATGCTTTAATTATCGCTCAAAGATATGCAAGTGCTGTAAAAGCAAACTATAATTATATCCGCATTATTCTTTTTGGCTCTTATGCAAAAGGGAATTACACCGATGATAGTGATATTGATATTGCAGTAGTATTCAAGGATTATAGCAATTTGATGGACATGCAATTGGAACTAATGAGGTTAAGAAGGAAAATTGACAGCAGGATAGAACCGCATCCGTTCAGAGAACATGAGTTTGATCTTTCTAATCCAATTGTAAATGAGATTATTAAATACGGACAGGAAATAAAAATCAATGTGGCTTGAAAACTTTCCGATAAACGCTAAGCGCAAGACAGTCCGGAGGCCAAGACTTCAAGCAAGCGATCGAAGGGAGCAAGACTTTTTTTTATTTAAACCATTCTTCCGAAAAATTAACCAGATAAACCTTATCTGTTGACCTTGTCATCGCTGTATAAAACCAACGGAGGTAGTCAATAGTAATTTCGTTCCTGTTGAACATTCCCTGATCAATGAAGACCCTCTCCCACTGTCCGCCCTGGGCTTTGTGACAAGTGACAGCATAAGCGAATTTAATCTGAAGAGCATTGAAATATGGGTCATTCCTTACGGCTTCAAATTGTTTCCTTCTTGCTTTAATATGCAGATAATCAGCCAGAACATTCTGGTATAGCTCCTTGTTTTTCTCTGAAGGCAAAGCCGGTGTATCAAGATGGAGAACATCCATCATCACCTTCGACTCAATTTCCAGATTATAGTCAGGAAACTTCATAACCATATCTGCAAAACGGAACCCGTACCTCTCCTCATATTTTCTGATTTTTTTAACTTCAGCAATATCTCCGTTTGCGATGAACCCTATCCCACCCTCTTCTTCATCAATAATAGAGTAATTGTTTTTCACCACCATCACCATATCGCCGGAGCTTATCTCCTCCTCCCTGAAGAATATCCTGTTACGGATCCCCTGGTTATAACGGTTCGCCTGCTTATTTGAATTCACAACAATAATTGTTCCTTCCATCCCGCAGGTTCCATATGCTGCCGAAATCTCATCAATAAGCTCCTCTCCTGTTATTCTGATAGTATCTTTATAGTTAATGCAATCAATAGACGGATGAACCAGATCATTTTCTGCAACCTGCAGGCGAATGCGGGTGGCGTTCATGAGCACTCCGGATGTCTCGCTCTGTCGTACCACCTGTTTCAATTCGCAGGAGATCAGACCAAATCCGTATTCTCCGAGAGCGGAAGCATCGAGAGCCGGGCTGACGATCGACCCGACAGGAGGAAGCTGGGCAGTATCCCCGACAATGATAAGTTTACAATCGGTTCCCGAGTAAACATATTCAATCAGGTCGTCGAGAAGTCTGCCGCTGCCAAATAATGATGAGTCGCCCGAACTGTTCGATACCATCGATGCTTCATCTACAATAAAAAAAGTATCCTTATGAAGGTTTCTGTCGAGTGTAAAATTTCCAATACCATCTTTTGAGGATTTCTGCCTGTATATCTTTTTATGAATGGTAAAAGCCTGTCTGCCGGCAAACGATGCAAGTACTTTTGCGGCTCTTCCGGTAGGGGCAAGAAGAACCGAACGCATCCTTAACAGATCGAGGGTTTTAACGATTGAACTGATGACGCTTGTCTTTCCTGTCCCGGCATATCCGGTCATGAGAAAAATTACATCGTTATTGTTATCACAAATATATCCGGCTATTTTCTTCAGTGCGGCAGATTGATCATCCGTTGGAATATTCCCCAGATTTTTACACAACTGATTATATATAATGGTATCGCGCATCGCTATTTGATAACAACTTAAATTGCTACATGAATATTTTTTATAATTTTGTTTGTAAACTTAAGCAATCTTCTGATTAATAAAAACCGTAGTCCTCTGAAAGCACCGAATATTGAACTCTTTGATGAGACACTCGATATAAACTCGACTGAAAACTACGAGTTATCAATTCAGGTAAGCCCTGACGGATTCTCTTTTTGTCTTCTCGATACAATAAGAAACAAATTTGTTCTGATACGTGCATTTGAACCTGAAGAGAATAAATATTTCAATTCCGATAAGATAAATGAGTTGCTGAGCAAAGATGAATTCCTGACAAAGCGATATAAAAAAGTCAATGTTGTAATGCCTTCCAAAAAGTTTACCCTTATTCCGGCACCTCTTTTTGATCCGGCTAAGAAAGATGAATACTTCAAATTCAATCACATTAAGGAAGATGGTAATATGATCATTGCCAATAGAATAAGTGATCCTGATGCATATCTTGTGTTCTCTGTACCAAAACCGGTAAACGATCTGATAAATAGTTTCTATCCCGGAGCACACCCATATCATCATATTAAACCATTATTCGACCATATTTCTCACAGCAGGAAAAGTGTAAACGGGAATTGTATTAATATTCATGTTGAAAAGGAATTCTTTAATCTGATAATTTTTAACAATAACTTATTAAAATTCTGTAATACATTTAATTACAGAAATATATCAGACATCCTCTATTTCGTGCTGAATGTATTTAAAAACCTGGATATCAAACAGGAAGAGACAATTTACTTCAGTGGTCTGACAGAAAAATATGATGATCTTTCCTCTAATTTTTCAATATACGTACGAAATATAAAATTTGCCGAACCATCAGGTAATTTCACCTTCAGTTATGTATTTAATGATATGGATCTTCACCGGTTTCTTAATCTTTTCAGTGTCGTAAATTGCGGATAATAGGAGGTAAATATAAAGGCAGGAGGATTGTTCCTCCCGGAAACTTAAAAGCAAGGCCGACTACTGACTTTGCACGTGAAGGGCTGTTCAACATTCTGAATAACAGGGTTGATTTTGAAACTATTAACGTGTTAGATCTTTTTTCCGGTACGGGCAGTATAAGCTATGAATTTGCGTCCAGGGGAGCTGCTTCTGTGCATCTGGTTGAAAAAGATCCGAGACATATTTCAGGTATTAAACGTATAATAAAGGATCTGGATATCGAAAATATCAGAACTATACATATTGATGTAAGGGCATATTTAAAGACTTGTTCAGTTAAATATGATATTGTGTTTGCCGATCCTCCTTATGATCTTAAATGGCTCAAAGAACTGCCGGATCTTGTTACACAGGCCGGGGTGATTTATGAAGATGGATTTTTTATACTTGAGCATCCAAAGGGCTTAAGTTTCACCGGTCATAAATTATTTTTTGAGCATCGTAATTACGGAGGGGTGAATTTTAGTTTTTTCAAACCTTCAATTACATGATAGTTTCCGGAATCCGGATTTATTCTTTTGTGATTTTCCGGACAAAACTCCCTTCAGATGTAGTTACTTTAATCAGATATATACCCGGGAAATAAGAGGTCATATCCAGGCTATAAGTATCCGAATTAACATAGACAGTTTTTAATATACGCCCTTGGAAATCAAATATTTGTAAGGCATACTCTTTGCCTCCTGACTCTATTGTAAGATTATTTTTTACAGGTGAGGGATAAAATTTCAGCCATTGGTCATTTTCAGCATCTTCAACAGATACAATAGTCCCGGAAATTGCAGTCCAGTTAGTTGCAATACTGTTGTCTGAAAACGGGTCGGTTAATTCTAAAAAATACCCGTTGCCATCAGCATTTGGCCATGGTGCCAGATTAGAATACTGAACATTGTCAATTACATTTCCAAATCCGTCAGCAAGGACAAGGTTCTCACCGGTATTTGTTAAATTCCTTGTAAATTGTCCGGAAGGATTGAAACCATATTTTGCCTTGAAAACAGCCGCATTGCCAGCAAGAATTTTTGTTCCGTTAGGTACAATAATAGTGTAAACCGGGAATTGGTAAACAAATCCTGTCCCGCTGAAATAAACCCCTGTTAAGTTAACTGACTTATTTCCTGTGTTTTTTATTTCAATGAATTCCTGGTCACTACTGTTTGGAAAAGCAATAGTCGTATCCGGATTATACATTATTTTTGTAATTACAAGAGAAGGAGTTTCCACACTACTGCAATTTGACCAGGGACCAATAGATGATGTTATCCATGCGATTCGCTGCTTCAGAAAATCCTTAATCTTAATTATCTCATTTGAATGATTTGGTACAGTACCCCATTTGTAATTTTCCCGGACAACAGCCTCGCTTATAGTCGCAACAGTCTGGTCGATAAAGGATTCAATAGCTGAGAGATTTAACGGTTGGCCAGGTTGAATAAGCTGGTTCCATCTTTTTGAAAGGTAGCATCTGAATTCCGGATTATTGAACAGGTCTCGCCAGAATTTAGGACCTTCATTATCACCGTTGGAAAATTGCCATGTATTGGTTTTGCTCCTGTCAAATCCCCATATAGCCAAGTCATATCCATAGGTTAAATTCATGTCCCAAATTGGTCCTGCCCGCAATTTCCCATTCCTGTCTTTATGGTAGAAGGTACTGAACTGATATGCATCGGCATTTGCAGACAATTCGTTTATTATCATATAATCAATAAAAGAGGGGATATCGATCACTGAAGGATACCCGTACTCTAAAGATATATTGCCGCCAGAGGCAGTAGTACTCAACTTTTCAAATTCAGACCGGATATAGGTGTTCTGCCAGGTTGTTACATTTTCAGGTTTTGGAAGTTCATGGATGAATGCAACATCGTTTATCCCCCAGTAACTTGACATTTTCCATGCGACCGGATCACCACCTGTCGTTTTATCAGCTTTTGTAATATATCCACCGGTGACGTTTGGGAAGGAGTTGTCGCCAGTGCCGATTTTCATAATATCAACCCTGCCGGATCCCTGTTTTATTTTTTCCTGAAGAACATAAAGGCCTTGATAAAAGCCATTTATTATTACTTCACAATAAACAGTTCTGCTTGCATATTCTCCCATCATACGCGATAAATTATAGTTAAGGTAATCGCGTATAAGTGATGGCTCGAATCCAAGTCCGTTGAGTATCCAGTCGTTTTCACTTGGGAGACCCAGTAAGTTTACATTATTATTTGAAATATTATCAGCTTTAATTGTCGTCAGTCCATATTGCTTTTTTGGCAGTACCTGTGAGCTTGAACCCCTTATTTCTATATTTATCCTGCCATTATAGTTTAAATATTCCGCATTATCCTGATCGGTAAGGTAATTCCGGAAGCCTTCTCCTCTGTAAATTATTTTCATTGTGGCAAAAACCCTTGGGTTATCGGGTATTGCAATACCTCCATCAGTATTTATTATTACAATGGGCAGGTTGCTGTCTGTAAAACTTTGAGAATAAGAAGGCTTGCTAAAGCTGTACAATAAGAATACCAGGATAAGAAATCGCTTCACACCAGTGTTTTTACATGCTTTAGCAAATGTATTATTTTTTGATCGATTTACAGGTTGATAATGAGTTAATAATCCTTCTCAATCTGATTCACCTTTGATCCGGTTACGATCCGAACCAAAAATGAAATTTTTGATAAAATTAATTTTGCAGAATTAAAAATTAGCTTAATTTTGCAGCTCAATAATTGGTGCGGTAGTTCAGTTGGTTAGAATAACGGCCTGTCACGCCGTGGGTCGCGGGTTCGAGTCCCGTCCGCACCGCTAAATTAAAAATAAAGCCTCTGATTTTCAGGGGCTTAACTTTTTTAAGAGGTCTATATGTGCAACTATGGTGCAACAATTCAAAAAACTGGCCTTTTTAAAAGCAATAACCCCGGAAGGGCAGTAAAGCTTGTTTCATTGGTCGCTCCTGTAATAGGATTTCGCCAATGCTCAACTTAAAATTAAATATCCTGAAAGTTCTTCCCCTAAATCAAAAAAGATTGTATCAATTAAATCTTTAACATAGGTAAATTGTGGCATTTGCTGACGTTGAAAGCGATTATTTGCATCTTTAATTATAATACAACGGACATCTGGATATTGTATTAATGCAGGTTTCCACGAGCCATTCAATCTATGGAAAGATAAAGAGGCCCAGGATGCTTTTAATTTTCATTGGGGAATGCGGTTGCTGGAAAAAAACACCCCATGACATATTTCTGGCCTGGTTTGGTGATGTAGTAGATATACTTACACAAAATGGTATCGGTTACGCACTCTGGAATTTCAGAGGAGATTTTGGTATAATGGATTCAGGCCGTACCGACGTAAATTATACAGACTGGTACGGGCATAAATTAGATAGTAAATTGCTTGATCTGTTGAAGAAATATTAATAGGCTTATGGCACAGAGTTCAGAGCTCACAACTGGTAGTTCTGCCTACTGCTTACTGCTTACTGCCTACCTACAAGCCATCACCCCTTTGAAATATCCTATTGATTCGGCAATTCCTGCAAGCGGGTCTTTCATATCTTTTTCAAATTCAAGGCTGCATTTTCCACTGTACTTTATTTTACGAAGAGTGGCAACAACCTTTGGAATATCGATAATTCCACGTCCCATCTCAATTGTTTTACCCTCTTTTGCTGCCTTGTCAACATCCTTGATGTGAATGTCATAAATCCGTTTGCTGTATTTCTCAATATCAACTGAGGGATCCTGACCGTCCCTGGTTGTATGTCCGATATCGATGCATATCCCGATTCGAGGATCAAGTTCTTTTACATGGTCCCATATATCTGTAGCATTCGGATATAGCGGGTTGTCCGGACCATGATTATGAATTGCCATTTTGAAGTCGTATGTTTTTATCTTTTTCTCTACGTATGGTAGAAGCTCGTAATTAGGGGCTCCGACAATCATTTTAACTCCGGCCATTTTTGCATATTCAAAGGCCTGATCAACTGACTCCTTGGTCTTCATGTAAACGACACCAACAGTGTAAACATTAATTCCTTCAATTTTAAACTTCTCCAAAACTGCATTAATCTGTTCCCGGGTGCTGTTCATTGGCATGTGAAAATCTTTCAGGGATAGATTTGTAACCCCTATCCTCTTCATCATTTCGATGGTTTTCTCAACAGTGAATTCCCTGAATGTATAGCCTGCCATTCCAACACTGAAAGTATTTTCTGTATTTTCAATAAAGCCCGGAACGCTTGTGGAAGCATAAACAGAGGAAACACCTGCTGCAAGAATGCCGGTACCGGCTAACTTAAAAAATTGACGACGTGATTTCATAATTAAATTTTTATAAATATTTTATATTTGTACATCTGCCATAGAATCAGGTATAGTACTCCAAATCCTCCTAAAGCTCTGATAAACCGGTACCAGTCCCCTGTGTATTGTTTTAGTCCGCCGACAACCACATCAGCAACCTGTCCGAAATTAAACAGGTGAGAAGCACAATATGCAAATATTGCATTCATCCCTATTATTGTGAAGAACAGAAATCCCTTCTTAAAATTAAGTCCGTCAACAAGCCATAGAAAAAGTGCTAATGATAAAAGACAAATACCACCGGAAAACAGAACGAAGGAACTTGTCCAGATATGTTTAACCGAAGGTAGCCAGATATGCCATATACTACCAAGGATTATCAGGGCGATGCCTGCTATTACGAGCCAGATCACCTTTTTATTAATTTTAAGTTCAGACTGTAACAGATACCCTGCAAAGACACCAAGCATTGTTGTCGCACCAAAATTCAGACTGCTGACAATCCATGAATATGTTGTTCCATCCTGAAATGAGCCAAGGATGAGTTTATCGAAGTAGATAGCAAAATTCCCATCCGGAGTAATAACACCTGCTCCGACACCAGGCACAGGAGCCAACGCCAATATTGCCCAGTATACCAGCATAAGAAGAAGTGTACCTATTGCCTGCCATGATACTTTCAGATAAAGAACAAGAATTGCAGAAATAAGATATCCGCTGGCAATTGCCTGAAGTGTGTTACTATAGAATTTTATTTTACTCCAGTCATAATCAAAAAGATTCCCTTGTACGGCAATACCAAGTATCCATAGCAGTAATACCCGCTTGATAATATGAGGCCACAAAGCAGCTTTTGATGGTGATTTTTCCAATCTCCGGCGGAAAGAAAAAGGTAGTGAAACCCCGACTATGAAAAGGAATAAAGGCATAATGAGCTCATAGAATCTGAAACCTGTCCATTCCACATGATTAAGTTGGGTTGAAATAAAATTGGTTGTTGGTGAGTCGAAAATACGATTGAGGCTCTTCAGTACAGCTTCCGCTCCAATTATCCAAAAAAGGTCGAACCCCCGAAGGGCATCAACAGAATTTACACGTGATGAGACAGTTAATCCAGGGCGGCTAACCCTGAATCGGTCTAATTGGGAGAAAAATTGTTTCAACATTATGGATAGGTTTAAGAAGATGTTCTATTCAAAGATAAGCAATGCTTTAAACCACAGATTATATTTATTCCTGTTTTCTGACGATCATATTATTATCAATAAGTCTGCTGTTATAGGTTTGAATGATAGCTTTCAGTTTTTCCTCCATCTGTAATTGAAGTTCCGGATTTTTACCAATGAGGCTTTTCTCAAGAAATATGTCATCTTTATAGTTAAACAAACCAACAGACTTATTATCAATCATTTCCAAAATATAATCTTTCATATACAGATGATAATCGCTACCATTAGTATTGAACGCAAATGATTCATATGAATCGTCTAAAAGATTGTTACCAAAGGCAATATACTCTTCATCATAATTCAGATAACTTAAAATAGTTGGCATTATATCAATCTGTTGTGCTATCTGGTTCTTAATACCTCCTAAATCGCTTCCCGGTTTATAAAATATTATAGGAATACTGTAAGAGCCAAAGTTATTCTGGAATTCTTTATGTATCGATTCATTGGTATGATCTGCGGTAATTACAAAAAGAGTATTTTTAAACCAGGGGCTTGATGAAATCTCATCGAATAATTCGCGTAATGCAAGATCAGTATAACCTACTACTTCAACGATTGGAGCATGACCTTTTTTAAATTTACCTGTGTATTTTTCAGGAACTTCAAACGGATGATGCGATGAGACTGAAAATATAGAAGCTAAAAATGGTTGTTTGAAGTTGTTAAGTTTCCCTGCAAAAAATTTAAAGAAGGGTTCATCCCAAACTCCCCACATACCATCAAAATCCGATTTTTCCGGATATTGATCAAGCCCGAAGTAGTCATCAAATCCCGCAATTTTTGCGAATGAATCAAATCCCATCGAGCCATTGGGTGCGCCATGGAAAAAAGCCGTATAGTATCCTTTCCTTTTAAGTAATTCAGGAAGTCCGTTAATTTGATTATTGGCATAATGCGAAATGGTATATGGCGTTTCGAGTGAAGGCACTGATGCTAGAATTGAAGGCATTGCATCGATAGATTTCTTACCGTTCGCAATAGAAACATCAAATGTGAGACTTACATTAATAAGGGAATCTATAAATGGTGTGTAACCCTCATAGGTACCTCCATCCAGTCCATGGTTTAAAGCTCCGATATACTCCCTGGCAAAACTCTCGAGGATGATAACAACTACATTATCATTGGAGAAAGGTTTTGTTTGGACAGGAATATAGTGAGGGTTATATAGTTTATTAAGCTTTTCATTATCAAAGAATTCATACTTCACTAATGCTTTTTTGTCAAAAGTCCTGAAGAAACAGAATGGGGTATTCAGAACAATAGCAACATCGCGTGGTGTTTCAACATATCGGGCAGCGTTGCTGATCGTTATCGGACGTGTTGAATGTTTATAACCACCACGTGCAGCACCAATAACCAGGGCTATTATCAAAGGTATCATCAGGATGTTTACCACATAATAACCGATTTTGCCGGCTGGTGCAGGTCTTTTCACATTAACCTTTCTATAAAGGTAAACCATCAGAAACCATGTAGAAAGCGTGAACAGGGTAGCCGGCCAGTAATCGATCAGAAACCTGAAAAACAATTTCATCAGATTCGTTTCATGTTCAAATGTTTTAAAAACATCTGCTGTGGCTCTTTTATCAATAAACCTGTAATAAACAAAGTCCATCCCGTTCATTGCAATTGCGATCCCATTTGTAATAAAATAGAGATACTTAAGCACCACCTGATAAACATCATTGTAGCGAATCTCTAGAGGCACAATATGCAACAGGATGAAAAGTATGTTTATATATACTACGGCTGATATATCAAATGACAAGCCTCCTTTTAATATTATAATAAAATGAGTTAAGGATACTCCGGGGAACATCTTATAGTTAAACAGGAAGAAACCAATCCTGCACAATGAGAAAAGGAGCATAATAAGTAAAACCCTATAAGCCAGAACTACGAAAATATTTCTGGAGATTAACCAATTCTTCATATAACTACTTGTCATTCATTAGCTTCACATAATCTGATCTGAATGGATCAAATAAATTTTTGAAGGGATAAAACTATAAAAATTAGTCCTTCCTGTTATTCCAGATAAGTGTATCCATACAGACCGGAACGGTAATTTGAAAGAAACTCTTTACCCTCCTCCAGTGTGATAATACCGGTCTTAACAGAGGATGTAACCCACGATTCAACCGTTCTCACCATCTTTTTAGAGTTGTACTGCACATATTCCAGCACTTCTGCAACAGTCTCTCCGTCAATTACCTGGTCGATCTTGTATCCATTATCATCAACTGAAACATGCACAACATTTGTATCACCAAACAGGTTGTGAAGGTCACCTAGTATCTCCTGGTATGCTCCTACAAGGAACACACCCAGATAATATGGCTCTTTCCCTTTTAAAGAGTGAACCGGGAGATGGTGTGATGAATTGCGTGTTGAAATAAAGTTGTCAATCTTACCATCAGAATCGCAGGTCATATCCTGGATTGTGGCATTTCGTAAAGGTTCCTCATTAAGTCTGTGAATGGGCATTATCGGGAATATCTGATCTATTGCCCATGCATCAGGAAGTGATTGGAAAAGTGAAAAATTACAGAAATATTTGTCAGACAGTATCCTGGATATCTGGCGCAACTCTTCCGGCACATGCTTCGTTACATTGGCCATATGATAAACTTTCCGTGCGATGGACCAGAACAGCCGTTCAATCTGAGCCCGTGTTTTCAGATCAACAAGTCCAAAACTAAATCTGTCAAGAGCCTCTTCCCTGATCTGCTGGGCATCGTGCCAAGTCTCAAGCATTCTTGACTGATTAAAGTTATCCCATAACAGGTAAAGTTCTTTCACAAGTTCATGGTCATGTTCATTAATAAGGTCTTCAGCATCCCATGAAGGAAGAGTTGTAGTTTCAAGAACCTCAAATATCAGCACGGAATGATGGGCAGTAAGTGACCGGCCTGACTCGGTAATGATATTCGGATGTGGAATATTGTTTTTATTGCTTGCATCAACAAATGTGCTTATGGAGTCATTTACATACTCCTGTATAGTATAATTAACACTGCTTTCGCTGTTTGATGACCCCGTTCCGTCATAATCAACACCAAGACCACCCCCGATATCTACAAACTCCACATTAAAGCCCAGTTTACGAAGCTGAATATAAAATTGGGAAGCCTCGCGCAACGCTATTTTTATCCGGCGTATTTTTGTAACCTGACTCCCGATATGAAAATGGATCAGTTTGACACAATCTCTCATTTTGTTTTTCTCAATGAAATCGATTGCTTCAAGCAGTTCACTCGATGTCAGACCAAATTTGCTGATATCTCCTCCTGAATCCTCCCATTTTCCGCTTCCAACACTTGCAAGCTTAATCCTGATACCAAGATTTGGCTTAATCTTCAGACGTTTAGCAATGGTTGTGATAAGCTTTAGTTCATTGAGCTTTTCAACGACAAGAAATATTCGTTTCCCCATCTTCTGAGCCAGAAGTGCAAGCTCAATGTAATCTTCATCTTTATACCCGTTGCAGATAATAAGCGATTCAGGATCAGTATTGATTGCAATCACAGCATGAAGTTCAGGCTTGGATCCGGCTTCCAGTCCTATGTTGAATTTTTTTCCGTGACTTACTATCTCTTCAACAACAGGCCTCATCTGATTGACTTTAATCGGATAGATAATGAAGTTCTGAGCTTTGTACCCGTACTCCTCTGAAGCCGATTTAAAACACCTCGATATGCTGATGATCCGGTCATCCAGTATATCCGGGAACCTTACCAGTACAGGGGTGGAAACATCCGACAGTATCAGTTTATCAAGCAGATCTTTAAGATCAACTGAAGTACCATTCTTTTGAGGGGTGACAATGACATTCCCTTTCTCATTAATCGAAAAGTAATCAACACCCCAACCATTTATGTTATATAATTCTGCTGAATCTTCAACTCTCCATTTTCTCATGATCAGTTATTTTGCTTTAGTAAATCAGCCCGCAAAGGTTAGAAAAAAATGTATTTTTTACAATGTTATTAAAATAAGATGAATTCATGTTAATAAAATCAAATTAACGTAGTAGTGACAGGTCGCGACCTGTCACTACGGTATTTCTGATTATTTATATAGAGGTGATCAACGGGATGTTATGGCCTGATGGAAGAATTCCTGCAAACTGGGATAATTTCGCAGAACTGGTTCAGGCAGGAATCAACGGAGTAAATGCCGGTTGCGACAGCATGAACTATGGGAGGCCGTTCTACACGCGATTTTTTTGATGAAAAAGGAAATGTTTTACCGGTAATCACCGTATTTGATAAATATACACGGCACTGAAAAGCGTTGAGTGTTCAGCGTTTAGCGTTGTGCCGTTTTACTTTCCTTATTTACCGACTTCTTTTTTTACCAGGAGTTCACGGATTTAATTCTTAATTCTTCATTCGTTTGTTCTTCATTCGTTTGTTCATTTAACCAAGGAGTTCCCGAGCTTCACGGATTCAAATCTCCCCCTCTATACTTCAATTCAGTTGTTTTCAGATCAATCCTATCCATCAACTTATATACAGGAAACAGATTATATCCCATACCCCATTGAGGTACAAGATACCGGTCAAAGAAATTCCATGTCAACATTCCATCATTTGACTGTGGTTCAAGCAAATAAGCTGCTACATTAGCAAGTGGCTGAGCTGTTTTGACTACAATTGTCCCGGCTGGAAAATCAATTGTCTCCTTCAGATATCTACCTTTAACAGTATTTGTATAATGCCCCTGGTTTAATCTTGCGGCTCCTTTCAGTTCGCTGATTTCAAAGCGGAGAACCTCTATTCTGGAATTTTTCGTCAGTTTTTCAATTTTGATGCCATGCATCCTGAGCAGACCGATAATCTCCGGATCGCTGGTAGTTACCAGGTAAGCAAATGGGAAACTGACGCTTTTAGTAGGGAAATAATCAATATAATAAGGAATTGTGACATTCCTCTGCCTGTCGCTCTTCTTATAACTTCTTCTTCCGTTTGCATCGGTAACAAGATCTGCCTCAAATGTCTTCACAGTCACCTTTTCCGGAGCAGGCCTTACCTTGTATTCTACTGCAAACGAATCGGTTACAGCAGGACTTATTCCACGGGCAATTGTCCTGCTATCAACATCCTTTAACAGGTTTAGAATTTCGGCATTATGAGTTGATGCATAATCAAGTAAAGAATTGATTAAATAATAGCAACCAAGAACGCGTGACCTGAAATCGGAATAAACATAATTTTCATTAAGGATCCCCAGTCTGTTCCGGATACCGGAATAGTTGCTCATGTAGCGGGGTTCGGAAGCATCGAGGACCCAGCCTTTTTCCGGATCCATCATATCGTAGAATTCACCATAAAAACAGTTTTCAACTTTATGCTTACTAAAAAGTGTCTTCGACATTTCCGGCATCATCTTATCGCGCATATAAGATATCAATGAGTTATCACCATTAGGATTCACCATCCATGTGAAAGTCACCGGTTCCACATGATACGATCCGTTTGTTGTATGGCAATCCATAAAAACAGACGGATCCCAGCGGTTAAAAACATTGGTTAATACCCCTTTCACTTCGGGTGATTCAGCCTTCATGGCATCGCGGTTCAGATCGAGGAACTGACCATTATATCTCACTCCGACACCATTGACAGGGCCATTCTGATTGGTCCTGTTAAGGGGATTGATCTTCTCGTTTCCATCAGGATTAAACAGAGGACAGATAAGCAAAACTACATTTTCAAAGAGTCCGGGGTTTTTATCTTTAAGCAGATCCCTGGCAAACATTAATGTGGCCTCTTTACCCTCAACTTCTCCGGCATGAATATTTGCCTGCACATATACTACAATCCTTTTGTCATTTGCAAGGTCCTTCGGCGACTTTGGCAAAGGGTTTCCGATTATCAACAGAGGGATTTCCCGTCCCTCAACGGAAGTAGCAATATTCTCAACTCTGATATAGTCGGATGACTTTTTCAACTGATCAATAAAGATCATTACATCCTCATAGTCTGATGTGGATTTATAATCCGATTTTTCAGCTATGGTCTGAAATTTCTCCTGACTGAATGCCTGCGGACCCGATAGGTAAATAGCTAAACCGATAAGAAGAAGTCTTTTCATATTATTTATTATTCAGGCGATAAAAGTAGAAATATTTTTATTGGTGACAGAATGATATCACATTATCTGAATAAATCAATTAAATATCAGATTACTATAAAATAATTTGGATTAATTCAAATTTATTACGTAGCTTGCGGCACTAATTTTAAAAACAGAATAAAATGAACAAAGGAACAGTTAAATTTTTTAATGTATCAAAAGGATTCGGATTCATTAAAGATGCAGATTCGGATAATGAATATTTTGTACACGTATCTGGTCTGAAAGATCAGATTAAAGAGAATGATGAAGTTACATTTGAACTTCAGGAAGGCAAAAAAGGAATTAATGCAGTAGACGTAAGACTAGCTTAGTTATCTATACAAAGATTTATTATTCAAAGCCCCGCGAGTCGGGGCTTTTTTATTGTCTCTTTTTTTCTTCTTTTTTAGCTTTTTTAGCAGCGCGTTTTTCTTTCAGATTTTTCGTCGGCTCTTTCTTGTTCTTCGTCTGTTCTTTAGCTTTTTCGTGTGACATGGCTTTATATTTTAAGTTAATAAAAAGGTATTTCAAATATAGAAAAAAACATCCAATACCTATTACATTTTCAGAATTTGATAACTCGTGCATATTAAAATAACCTGCCTGTCTCCTTATCTTGAGCCATCTGAGTTCACCATATACGGGAACAATAAAAGATGCTGGAATGTTTAGTTCTGATGGGCTTTCATTAAATATTTCTGTTACTATTTATTAATATTTTTATTCACATTTGTGATAATTTGTAAGAATAAGTAATATATTTGTCGGTAAATGTTAACATAAATGAATAGTTTTAAATCCAACTTATCATTACGCCTCATTAAAAGGTTAATTGGAACTGAATGAGAATGGTAATTGGTATCGGATTAGGGATGACCGTTCTCTGGAAAAACAGAGAACGGTTTTTTTGTATAAAAAGCAGAGAAAGAAACGTAAGGTAAATATTATGAAAACAGAACGGCCACAACAGCAGGGATTGTACCGGCAGGAGTTTGAGCATGAGAATTGCGGAATCGGATTTGTTGCACATCTGAAAGGGAAAAAATCTCATTCCATTATCAGGCAGGGACTTGATATACTCGCAAACATGACACATAGGGGTGCAGAAGGAGCCGACAGTAAAACAGGCGATGGGGCAGGTGTGCTGATACAGGTTCCGCGTGATTTTTACCTCATTCAGGGCTTTTCACTCCCTCCCGCAGGTCAGTTTGGAACAGGCCTTGTATTCTTTCCCCAGGATAGTTCTGATGCAACAAAGTGCCGGGAGATCCTTCTCAATATTATCAGGGAAGAAGAAGTCAATCTGATTGGTTTTCGCGATGTACCACGCAATAACTCCGTCATTGGTGAAATATCCCGTGCTGCTGAACCCGATATCCTGCAAATTCTTATAGGAGCCGATATTCCTCAGGAAGATCTGGAACGTAAATTATATATTATCAGGAAACGGACTGAAAATATGATCCGTAATTCGGACCTTAAACAAAAGAATTTTTTCTATATCCCGAGTCTTTCTACAAAAGTACTTGTATATAAAGGCATGCTGACATCAATGCAACTTGGAGAGTACTTTCTCGACCTGAATGATGAAAGATTACAGAGTGCAATTGCCCTGGTCCATTCCCGGTTCAGTACCAACACCTTTCCAAGTTGGGATCTTGCACAACCCTTTCGGATGCTTGGACATAACGGCGAGATCAACACAATCAAAGGCAACCGCTTCTGGATGGAGGCAAGAGAATCAATTCTTAAATCCGACAAGCTGGGCGACCTCTCAAGATTATATCCGATTATTGAACCTGATAAGAGTGATTCTGCCTCTCTCGATAATGTGCTGGAATTTCTTATAATGAGCGGGAAATCACTTCCCTATGCAATGTCGGTTCTTATTCCCGAATCAATAAATGCAAAGAATCCAATCTCCACCGGATTAAGGGCTTTCTATCATTATCATTCAACCTTTCTGGAACCATGGGATGGTCCTGCTTCACTTATATTTTCTGATGGCCGTTACATAGGTGGAATGCTTGACAGGAACGGGCTCCGGCCATCGAGATATGTTGTAACAACAAATGACCTGATTGTTATGGGATCAGAAGCCGGGGTGCAGACTTTTGCCCCTGAGGAGATAAGGGAAAAAGGACGGTTGAAACCCGGAAAAATGCTCCTCGTTGATACCGAAGCCGGCAAGATTTTTTATGATGAGGAACTTAAGGCCAAACTTGCCGGAGAATTTCCATACGGACAATGGATTCAGCAGAACATGGTTAACCTCGAAGAGATTGAAACAGGTCACCAGGAGACACCTGAAATGGGAGATCAGTATAATAAATATATAACTTCCTTCAATTACTCAATGGAGGAAACTGACAGGATTATCAGGGAGATGGCCGCTACAGGAAAAGAGCCTATTGGTTCAATGGGCAACGATGTACCTGTTGCTGTTCTATCAAGAAAGCACTACAGATTGTTTAACTATTTCAAGCAGTTGTTTGCCCAGGTGACAAACCCTCCAATCGATCCTATCAGGGAGGAGCTGGTAATGACTCTTTCAGGTTATCTGGGTTCGTTGCAACAGAACCTTCTTGAAACATCACCCGATCACGTTAAAATGGTGCGGTTCAGAAATCCTGTTATATCCAATACCTACTTCCAGGTAGTTAAAAACTTAAGATATAAAGGATTTTCAGCTGCAAACCTGTTATTGCATTTTGATGCCCTTAAAGGCGCTGAAGGCTTGCAAAGCGCTGTGGAACAATTATGTATTGATGCAGAAAGAGCTGTTGATGAAGGGAAAAATTATATCATCCTTTCCGACCGCGATATAAATGAAAACATTGCACCAATACCATCTTTACTGGCTGTATCTGCCGTGCATCACCACCTGATTAAAAAACGCAAAAGGATGCAGATCGACATTGTTGTGGAATCTGCAGAACCCCGTGAGGTAATGCACTTTGCCCTTCTTTTCGGCTATGGAGCAAGCATTATTAATCCCTATATGTGCTTTGCTATCATTGACAAACTTGTGAAAGAGAAGGCAATCCAGCTCGATTATCAGAAAGCAGAAGAGAACTATGTTCATGCTGTCAATAAGGGAATCCTTAAGATAATGTCAAAAATGGGGATCAGTACACTCAGGAGTTACCGGTCATCTCAGATATTCGAAGCTGTTGGCATTCACTCTGATGTAATTAATAAATACTTTACCGGTACAATCTCAAGAATTGAGGGTATCGGAATGAACGAGATAGCCGAGGAGGTTTTGATCCCACACAGGAAAGCTTTTATTGAGGAACAACAATCCGAAATATTTACCGAAGGAATCTATTCTTACCGAAAATATGGAGAACATCATGCATGGAACCCGGAAACCATTTCATTGCTTCAATGGAGCACTAAAACAGGTGATTACAATAAGTTCAAAGAATACAGCAAGCGGGTGAATGACGATACAGCAAGCCCTGGTTTTATACGAGGCTTGTTAAGAATGAAAACTAATCCAATCTCTCTTGATGAGGTTGAACCTGCAGAGCGGATTATGAAGCGGTTTGTTACAGGGGCAATGTCTTATGGTTCCATCAGCCGTGAAGCTCATGAAACAATCGCTATCGCAATGAACCGTATTGGTGGCCGTAGCAACACCGGCGAAGGTGGCGAGGATCCGGTACGGTTCAAACCACTCGAAAACGGCGACAGTGTAAGAAGCTCCATCAAGCAGGTAGCAAGCGGCCGTTTTGGGGTAACGACAGAATACCTTGTTAATGCTGATGAGATACAGATTAAAATTGCCCAGGGGGCAAAACCCGGAGAGGGCGGACAGCTACCCGGACATAAGGTTGATAAGATTATTGCCAAAACAAGATATTCAATACCAGGTATTACGCTTATCTCTCCACCACCACACCATGATATCTATTCAATTGAAGATCTTTCGCAACTTATCTTCGACCTGAAGAATGTCAATCCTAAAGCAAAAATCAGTGTGAAACTGGTTTCAGAGAGTGGGGTTGGAACAATAGCTGCCGGCGTTACCAAAGCTGGTGCCGACCTTATCACGATTAGTGGTTATGAAGGGGGAACGGGTGCCAGCCCATCGTCATCAATTAAACATGCCGGATTGCCCCTTGAGCTGGGTCTTACAGAATCACAACAAACTCTTGTAATGAATAACCTGCGCAGGAAAGTGATCCTCCAGGCCGATGGCCAATTGAAGAGCGGAAAGGATGTGATAATGACAGCATTAATGGGAGCCGAGGAATTTGGATTTTCAACAAGTGCTCTCATTGTCCTGGGTTGTGTGATGATGCGCAAATGTCATCTCAATACCTGTCCTGTCGGAGTGGCGACCCAGAATCCCGAACTCAGAAAACGGTTCAAAGGAAAAGCCGACAACCTTGTGACATTTTTCCACTTTTTAGCAGAAGAGGTGCGTGAACACCTCGCCGAATTGGGTTACAGAAAAATGGATGATATAATTGGCCGGTTTGATCTTCTGGAAAGAAACCCTGAAGTTAATCACTGGAAGATCAGAAATCTTGATCTTAGCGGGTTGATCGCCTTACCGAAGGAATCAGCAGAAAATGCGATGCA
>JAUYBT010000133.1 GCA_030692905.1 Bacteroidales bacterium | reverse complement strand
ATTCCAATCTTTATCCTGCAAGCTTTGTTCCATTGCGCTAATTAAAGGTGGGGTTTGTTCCAGATAAAGTGAAATCATTTCCATCATCAATGTTGGATCAGATTTTGTACGGCGGATTAAATAATCCAGGTCGGTGCCTGTAAGTTTTTCGCGTGTCATACCTGTAATGTTCGCCAATGCCTCATTCATATCCGTAATCTTACCTTCGGTGCTGATGGTAACCAATGGATCCAAGCTGGCTTCTATCAAACTTCTGACATATTGAGATTCCTGTTTTACTATTTGATCCATATTATTTTTCTGATACCAGTGCTAATCTAATTGACTATTGAACATTCGTAATTCGTAATTCGTAACTCGTAATTTAGAATTCATAATTAATCTCAAACATCTTCAATCGGGATTCGCCTTTTGTCCTTCAATTGTTTAAAATGAGAAGGTGAGAGTCCTGTAACTTTTTTAAATTGATTGGATAAATGCGCAACACTGCTGTAATTCATCTTCATAGCAATTTCCGAAATGTTTAATTCATCATAAATCATCAATTCTTTTATCCGTTCAATTTTATGAGAGATGATGAATTGCTCAATAGTAGTTCCTTGCACTTCTGAAAATAATTTTGACAGAAAAGTATAATCGTGGTTTAATTTTTCACTTAAATAATCAGAGAAGTTTGTTTTGATTAATTCATCTGAATGATGAACCATTTCAATAATTGTATTTTTTATTTTTTCAATCAATATAGCTCTCTTGTCGTCCATTAATTCAAGTCCTGATTTGAGTAAAGCAATTTTCACTTGTTCCCGTTGCTCCGCAGAAATGTTTTCCATGATCTCAACTTCACCTAAATCAACCATGATGAAATGCAGCCCAAGTCTTTTCAACTCTTCTTTCACCGCCATTTTGCAGCGGTTGCTTACCATGTATTTGATATATAGCTTCAAATGGTTTATTATTTTTTATAAGATTGTGATAAAAACGACTCCGCCAATCCCTATTACGGCAATGCCAACCAGTCGTCACCAACTGAGGTTGAAAGATATAGTTGAGCTGCGGTATATATGTTACATAATTATTAATAAAAGTTACATAATTATTAATAAAAGTTACATAATTACTTATAAAAGTTACACAATTCACAGGTTCATCAAAACTATGCGCTTTTGCGTCATATTTTTGATTTTTCGTTTACTATGGGCTTGATGAAATTCCTGAGACTATTTTTAACACTGCCTATTTTATTATATTTGCATTTACAAAAACGTTCCAATTATTGAGAAAGAATCTTATTAATTTTTAACTTAAACCAAATCTTTATGTTAACCAAAAAGAACTTATTACTTGTTTGTCTTTCACTATTTCTTGTTAACACGATTTCTGCATAAACCTATAAATATATCGGGGCAGATAAATGTAAGATGTGTCATAATAAGCCGGCAAACAGTCATATTCCGGAAAGGTTATAAAGATAAAAGGTAAAGTGACAAAGTTTAATCAGGCAATTATGGGTAAGAACTGGGTGCACATTCAGGATGGTACTGAATCCGAAGGTGGATTTGATCTTACTATTACTAAAGATAAACAGGCTTCTGTTGGTGAAACAATAACATTCGAAGGGAAGATAGTGCTTGATAAAGATTTTGGCTACGGCTATTTTTATAATGTATTGATGGAAGACGGGAAGTCAGTCTTGTAAGTGTGGGCCGGATTTAATTTATAAACAAACTCCCCACCTGATAAACCGTAAATGACAGCAACCATGCTATTCCGGTTGTATAAAAGACTGTGAATGCAGCCCATTTCCAACTGCCCGATTCTCTTCTTATGGCTGCAACCACTCCGATACACGGGAAGTATGTAAGAATGAATAACATAAATGAGAATGCTATCAGCGGGGTGAATATTGTCCTGCCGGCAGAATCCTGCTGAGTCTGTATCTTTTCAACCAGAGATGTTTTTCCGGAGTCATTACCGGACTGAAAAATAACTCCTAACGTACTAACTACAACCTCCTTAGCCGCCAAACCTGAAAGTATACTTACACTAAGGCGCCAGTCAAAACCGAGCGGTTTCATAACAGGTTCGATTGAACGTCCGATTATTCCCATAAAAGAATTGCCCTGCTTCTCGCTGTTTTGCTCCAGCATCAGTCTGTTTACCGATTCATCTTTCTCATTATTGGTTAACTGTGATTTTTCAACCTTTGCGATTTCCCCCGTATAATCCCCGGAATAGGTAACTGTCCGCGGAAAATTACTTAATATCCATACTATTACAGATGCCAGAAGAATTACTCCGCCTATTTTTCTAAGATACAATCCTGTTCTGAACCATACATGTTTAAAGATACTTCTTACTGTTGGAACCCTGTAGGGAGGAAGTTCCATTACGAATGGTATCTCTTCCGATTTGAAAAATACGCGTTTCAACAGTAAGGCTGATAATATCGCAAATAATACCCCCAGCAGATAAAGGAGAAATAGAACTGAACCCTGATTTTTTGCAAAAAATGCACTTATAAACAGTATATAGACTGGCAATCTTGCGCTGCAAGACATGAATGGTGTTATGAGCATAGTAATCAAACGATCCCTGCGGCTCTCAATAATCCTGGTTGCCATAATTGCCGGCACATTACAGCCAAATCCCATGAATAGCGGAATAAATGATTTCCCATGCAGACCGATCTTATGCATCATCTTATCCATGATAAATACAGCCCTGGCCATATAACCGGTATCTTCCATGAATGAAATAAACAAAAACAGAATAATGATATTGGGAAGGAAGACAATCACCCCGCCAACCCCGCCAATGATACCTTCAACAAGAAAATCTCTGAAAATTCCGGATGGTAAAATATTTGAGATCAATTCAGAAAGTTTTCCGGTACCTTGCTCCATCCAATATTTCGGATAGCCTCCCAGTTTAAAAGTTGTGAAAAATGTGAGCCACATAAAAAAAACAAAGATCGGGATACCCAGATATTTATTTGTCAGATAGTTATCTATGATTTTCGTTTTTTGTAACCTTTCAACTTTGCTGATTTTCAGAGTCTCTTTCAATGCTCCTGAAATGAAGCCGTACCGAAGATCGGTAATAACTGTTTCGACCGGATCAGAAAATAACTTTTCAAGCTTAAGGTACTCCTTTTTTGCTGTCTGAATTATTTCCGGGGAATTAATGCAACGAGTGATACTCTTTGAAAACTCCTTATCATTTTCCAGCAACTCGATGGCAAGATATCGTGCCGAAATGATGTTTGTGAAAGCCCTGTTCTCTTCAATCTTTATTTTTGATTGTATCGCGCAAATGGAATTTTCAATTTCGAAGCCGTAGTTGATATGAATATGACGCACAGCAGGCTCCCTGTTCTCATAAACCTCAATTATCTTATCAAAGAGATTCTTTATTCCTTTTCCTTTCGAGCTTACAGTAGGGATTACAGGCACCCCTAATAATTTACCAAGAGAATTATAATCCAGAATATCTCCTTTCTTCTCAATCTCATCAAACATGTTCAGGGCAATTACTATCTGAACACCCATATCAATCAACTGGGTTGTCAGATACAGATTCCTCTCGAGGTTTGAAGCATCGACTATATTAACAACAATATCAGGTTTATTATCGAAAATATAATTCCTTAGGTATATCTCTTCTGGTGAATAGCTTTTTATTGAATATGTTCCGGGCAGATCGACAATTGAAAAGTTATAACCCGATTGCTTATACTTGGCCTCTTTTGAATCGACAGTCACCCCGGCATAGTTGCCAACTTTTTCCTTTGAACCTGATGCAAAGTTAAAGAGCGTTGTCTTTCCCGAGTTGGGGTTACCGACCAGTGCGATCTGTATATGTTTGGTTTTATCTAACCATGAACCATTTTCATCTTCACTTATAAGTACACCATTAGAGGAATGGAATTCCTGAGATATACTGCCACGGTCTACTTCTATAAGCTGTGCTTCACTGTTCCTTAGCGAAATATGATACCCCATGATCTTATATTCTATGGGATCGCGGAGAGGTGCTTTTTTAATAACCGATACTTTTCCCCCGACAACAAACCCCATCTCTGATAGCCTTTGTCTGAACTGGCCTCTCCCCTTGATCTTCAGAATTATCCCCTCTTCTCCCTCATTGAGATCATATAGTGTTGTCATCTTATGATACAAAAGCTAATAAGCAAATTTAAACTATGCTTAAATCTATAACTTTTAAAAAAAGGTTTTGTTCAAAACCGGCGACAGGCAACTGGCATCAGGCGACAGGTTTTCTTCTTCCGGTTGCCTGTAGCCTGATGCCTGATGCCTTTTAGTCAACCTTCACCTTCACAACTACCTTGCGGACTTGTGAGTTTTCTCCAACTTTTAATCCCGGACGGTGTGCATCGGAAGGAAAGAATATAAAAAATTTGTCTGGTGTTGCTTTATAATTAACACCCTGATTGACAGTCATAAATTCAACATCTTTAGTTGCATCGTATGGTACAAGAACATCTTTTTTCTGTGACATCGGAGCAATTCCCATCTGTTCAACACCGCTGATAATATACTGGATGTCAATGTATTTCTGGTGAGCTTCATACCTGGCATCTTCTTCATTTTTAGTAAGATACTCACTAACAGGAGCATACAGGTTGTCACCATCAATATCATACCGTTTTATTTCAAGTTTTGACAAATCACTGTTTTTCAAAAAAGTAAAAGCTTTGTCCCATCTCTCTTTA
>JAUYBT010000128.1 GCA_030692905.1 Bacteroidales bacterium | reverse complement strand
CTGATTACATGGCAAAAGGGTTAAAGAAATATCTGGCGGTCGAAAAACCTCATATATGGCTATTTAACGGTAAAGAACCCGATGGCCGTTACAGTGTGAAAGGTCTGAGCTGGATAATGCGCGAGACCCTGAAAAAGACAGATATCAAGAAAAATGTAACGCTTCATTCCCTTCGTCATAGTTATGCAACCCACCTGCTCGAAGATGGATTAAATATCTTGATCATCAAGAAGTTGCTGGGTCATGCCAAAATAGAAACAACTATGATTTATCTGCATGTAGCACAGTGCCCGATAACATCTGCCCATAGTCCTCTGGATACCCTGTACCCTCAGAAATAGTGCACCGCCCTCAGTTTGAAGTTGCCCAGATCGTAGATCGGTTTGGACAACAGTATGTTGAGCAATGCAAGCCCAACAGTTTTATGGTACGTACCCTCGATGCCTTGCAAAAATGCCGTACATCGGCTTTGGGTGGACATATAGATTTTTGCGATGCCTGCGGTGAACAGCGGATAAGTTATAATAGTTGTGGAAACCGTCATTGTCCTAAATGTCAGGGGGCGAAACAGGCTCTTTGGGTCGAGGACCGGATCAGCGATGCCCTTGATGTAAGATACTTCCATATTGTCTTTACCGTTCCCGAAGAATTAAACCAGATATGTTTACTCGGTAGCAACCTGTTTTACAAAACCCTGTTTGAGTGTGTATGGAGCGTATTGCTGCAATTTGGATACACAAAATATGGTGTAGAAAGCGGAGCTATCTGCGTGTTACATACCTGGGGACAAAACATCAGCCTTCATCCCCATATTCATTGTATCGTTCCGGCCGCAGGGTTGTCGTTAGCCGGAAACATGAAGCGTATTACCAAACGAGGTAAATACTTGTACCCGGTGCTTATGCTTAGCCCAACATTCAGAAGTATCCTGCTCAAAAAACTGAAACTTCAGCTCAGCCAAAGCAACCAATTACCGAAGTATCAGTCCCTGCTCGATGATGTCTGGAAAAAGCTATGGGTTGTCTATTGCAAGCCTCCCTTGGGCAATGCACAGCAAATTGTAAAATACCTGGGGCAATACTCTCATCGGGTTGCTATCAGTAATCATCGTATTAAAAACATCTCCGATTCAGGCGTCACTTTCTTTTATAAGGACTATAGGAACGAAAGCAGAGTAAAACCCACAACATTATCAGGGGTTGAGTTCCTGCGACGGTTCTGCATGCACATACTGCCAAAGAGGTTTGTTAAGATAAGGTATTATGGCATCCTCAGCAGCAAGCAAAAAGACCAGGTTAAATTGCTGCAGGCAAAAAAGCCGGAAATAAAAGTCAAAGAAACCAGACAGGAAAGAATTGTTCGTCTTTCCGGGTTTGATTCAACCCTCTGTCAGGTGTGTAAAACAGGGTTCATGCATACTATAGAATTGCTTCCTAAGATCCGTGCTCCAACAAATGAACTTTATGCAATAAAAATATTATCATACTGATTCTGGGCATTTTAAACTACCCGTTTTGCCGGGATGGGGAGAGTGTGTCCAAAAAGTTAGAAAAACACGCTAAAACGAGTAAAACCAGTTGATTGAGAAGCGATAAATCGATGAAAATGTAAAAACAACACCAATATATAATCCAAAAACCACCGAACCTGCCTTAAATGAGGCTTCAAATGGAACTCGAATAACGGTGGTAAGTGCATAGAAAAAGGCCAGGTTCCCGGTTGTAGTGCAACGTGAGACTTCATCCTTGGCACTACATGCCGAATGAAGTCCTCTTTATTAGGCGCCGGAGTAATTTTTTCTTGTCCAGTCGATAATTTGTCTCAGTTTGAAATTTGTCAAACAGTAACTAGAGATCACGAAGGAATACTTGACCTATAATTTACGTGTAGGAGTAAAGAAATCATCTTTTGTTAGCCCACATTCCTTTGCCATATTAATTGACCAGGTTATATCACCTGCCCCAGGCCCATGTGTGTTTGTACCAAATGTAAAACGTGCTCCTGCAGCTTTAGCCATTTTAATAAATTTAGCATTTGGTATTTTAAATGTGGAATTTATCTCTATTGCAACATTATTTTTTATTGCTGCATCAATAAGGCTTTTCATTCGAGCATCTGTCCATAATTCATCATATCTAGTTTTTAGTACATCGGGAAGATAAGTAGGATTAGCCCAGATGTTGATAGGTTCTGCTAGAACTTTTAGATTATGAGCAACATAAAGTTCCATGAATTCTTGTGGTTCACCTAAAGGAGCATTTGGAACCCATATACGCATCATCCTTCCATCTTTGTTAGGGAATATCATGGCATCGGCCAAAATATAATCAACCTTCTTTAAAACATCTTTTGAAAAGATATTAAGCCAATCCCGCCGGCTTACCTGCAACGCTAAATAGAGAGAGTTCTTTTTAGCTAGGGTACAACGATCAAGGACTAGACTATCATTGATTTTGATATTATCGTTAACGAATTCTTCTGCAATACCGAAAATAACACCCCTTTCTTTTGAGAGAGCAGCAGTCTTTTCATAAACCATGGCGGCGTTAGCCAGGGATTGCCCTTCAAAATTTAAATGCACATGTAGATCCATGTTGGGAAGATCCGTCTTTTGAGGATCACTTTTATAGCCGTTTAATAATAAAACAACTAAAATAAAAGCAGATGATTTTAATAAAATTTTCATGGTTTTAAGTTTTGAATTTTTAAAAATTGATGATCATTTAAGTTTATTAAGCAGAAAATTGAAAACCAGGTAAAAGTATGATTGTCAAGACGAAATTTGCTTTTGCCGTTAGGCGCCGGAGTGTTTAAGTCCAGTTAGATGAGCAGGATTTGTCATGTCATAATAAAGTTGTCAAGATGGATGAGTCCCGCTAAATTAATGAAAATTGTCATGTCAAGATGAAATTTGATAAGTGGTGAATCAAGGGTTACTAGAACACACAAAATTTAATTGTCAAGATAAATTCTCTAACAAAGACGGGCTGTTGGTTTGGCAAACACTCTGACGCCTAACGACAAAGGGCTTATCCCGTGCGGGTTTTCAAGGAACTTACCTGTCCACCAACACAACCGTTTATTAAGTGTGCAAAAGTTTCTTTCTGCACTGAAACCCGCATGGGATAAGCCCTTTGTTAGCAACTGCTGTAATTAACCGTGTCCCTGTTTCCATAGTTCTTTACCTGTGTCTTGGTCTATGCCAAACATTGTCTGCATAAAAACATAATTTACTTCACCAATTTTCTTAATTTCTGATGCAGGAATTGGTTTTTCTAAAATTTTAAAGTCCTTGAGTTTTTGGTAATATTCTTCGTCTTCATACTCGTCATCGTCTTGATAACTTTTTGTTTTTAAGTCGCCAGATGCAATGCCCATAGCTACAATTCCTGTCCCTGAACGATAAAGAAAAACTGTGTCCCCTTTCTTTAGGTTTTCAATTTTATATTTCCAAGGTTCAAAATATGCAGCGGCTTTTCCTTCTTTAAGCATTTCTTCATCATCGTCACCACCGCCTTGAATGTTGGTGTTTAAAATATAGTAACCACCTTGTAGATCCTCAAATGGGTTGTCAAGTATTTTAAATCTGTCAAACTCAATTAAAGTATGTTCGTTTAATTTATGAAGTCTGTAAACCCAACTTTGAATTGAAAGTCCTTGTGCAGCCCAATAGTTAATTGATTGTCTTGTTTTATGGTCTGTCCCATTTGTAATTATAATGAACTTTTGTTTTAAATTAATTTGTTCAGCCTTTAGTGAAACTGAAAATTTTTGATTTACAGTGTCTAAAAGGTCGCTTGCACTTGGATTGAATTTTTTGTAAAGTTCGTTTAATGATTCATATTTATATTGTCCGAAAATTTGTCCGTAGCGTAGTGCTTGAAGCAAATTGAAGTCTAAAGATTCCCAAGCTTTAAGTTCAAAAATATTTAGATTTCCTTCGCTGTCAATAGCCATTAAGTCAGGCTCTTCTTGCCATTTTCTTGATTGCATTATTAATAGCAAATCGTCATCAGGAAATACTTTGTCAAGGTTGTCGTAAAGAAGTGTCTGTAAATCTTCTTCTTTCCAACCAATGTCAAAGAGTCGAACCTTGGTTGTCTTGTTAACCGAATGATTTTGTTTGTCTAATTCAAATAGCATATGTCGTTGTTTTAAGTTGTTTCTTATGGTGTTCTGTTACAGTTGTAGCTAACGTTACGCATATGGCCAGAAACGGGCTTCTGAGCGCTGACTTATCCAGCTACACCAACTTAAGCGCGGGCTGTAAACCTTCGAATACCTACAAGCCCCGTTTTTGGCTATATGCGATGTTATAGGCCGTTTCATTTATTGATAATATAATGCAAAGTTGTCATTAATTAAAGGTTTAAAATGTAAATCATTACTACATCAATAAACTCTTCAATTTTGTTTTAAATATTCTCTTGAATAAAAAATAATTTTTGAAGTGGATATAGTATCCCAAAATGTACCCTTTTCTATGAAGAAAGCACAAAGTCCTTGATCCTGATCAAGTGCTTTCATAAAACTATCATATTTAAGAATTTTGAGAATTCGACCTAGAATTATTGCTGATACAACAGATGAGTATAGTTCTTCTTTTAAAACATAAGTTCTATATTCATATTTATTAATTACTTCCCTAATTAATTCCTCCTTTTCCTGTGTGGACATTTGGCTTATAATTTGGTTTTGAGCCAATATGATTTCAAGATAAATTAAAGTAAAAGTTCCATGCTGGCTATAATTAGACAGAATAAAAGAATCGACTTCTAATGATTCATATTTAGAAAATAACTTATTTGCAATGTTATTTCGGATAAATAACTCATCAAAAACGTTCGATTCCATATGAATCCTATCAAATGTAATCGGTAAATAACAATGTACAATTTTCGGTAAATAGGAATGTACCATTTTCGGTAACACTAATGTACAGTTTTCTTTCTTCTGGGGCATGCCCCAGAAGAAAGAAAAGTCAA
>JAUYBT010000126.1 GCA_030692905.1 Bacteroidales bacterium | reverse complement strand
AGAAGTATACCAATAAGCATTTCAGTGCAAATTCATTTGGTTACATCGAAGGTAAAAGCCAACATGATGCTATTGAACAGTGCAGAATAAACTGCCTTAAGCACAGGTGGGTAATTGACTTAGATATCAAAGGCTTCTTTGACAATATTGACCATGAGCTTCTAATGCTGGCAGTAAAGTGGTTCACGAAGGAGAGATATATCCTTATGTACGTGGAACGCTGGCTCAAAGCACCAATTCTGTTACTAAACAAGACACTCAAAGAGAGTGATGGGAAAGGCACCCCGCAAGGCGGAGTGATCAGCCCCTTACTGGCGAACATTTTTCTGCATTTTGCTTTTGATGCGTGGATTGGGAAACAACTTCCCAAAGGTAGATTTGAACGCTACGCTGATAATATTATAATTCATTGCAGCAATTTCAAAGAAACCATGAGAACACTTGAAGCGATAACACTGCGACTAAAGGAATATAAATTAGACCTTAATCAAAGTAAAACGAAGATAGTTTATTGCCACAACAGTCAGAAGCCAAGAGTCCCGATCAAGGTGTACAGATCCTTTGACTTTCTGGGATACACATTTAAACCCCGAATAGTCAAAGTCCGAGGCATAATCCAAATGGGATTTACCCCGGGTATCAGCCGTAAGAGTCAAAAGCGGATCAATGAGGCATGTTTTAAACTCAAGATACACCGAATGACACATCTTACTATTGACAAGATTGCAATAATATTGAAATCGAAAACAAGAGGCTGGATCAACTACTTTGGTAAATTTAGGAGATCGGATATGCATGGAGTGTTTTGCACTCTCAACTTCAGATTGGCTCGATGGGTCAGGAACAAGTATCGTAGGTTTAGACGGCAACGTAGGTCCTGTGCTTACAAATGGTTGGTGGAAGTCTCTAAGAACTTTCCGAATCTGTTTGTACATTGGGAATATGGGTTCCGTCCGTAGCGTCTTTTCATGAAGAGCCGTATGAATCGAGAGGTTCACGTACGGTTCTGTGAGAGGTTTGGGGGTGAAACTCCCCCTTACCTATTCGACCAATTTTAAAGTTGTCTCGGTAAAAGTTATTTTGTTTTGTAGTCCTTATTCTCCTTATCCAGGCGGGACGGACTGTTAGGCTCTTTTGCAGCTTTTGGCTTAAGTCTGGCATTCTGAGAGCTGCAAATGTGCTTGACAGCTCAGGGAATTTACACGTGAAATTCAACAAAATTGTGCTTGATAGCGGAACCCCCAACTGCACAGTCTCACTCATAATTTAAATTTAGTTTTGTTGTTAATTATTAAATGTATAGTTTTATGCCACGAATATTATAAATGATAACACTATGACTTTAGCTCGGTTCGGAGTTAGTTTAGATAAAGATCTTCTTAAAGCCTTAGACGGGTTTGTTATTGAAAACAATTTGCCTAATCGTTCCCAGGCAATCAGGCATTTAGTAGAAAAAAATCTGGTTGAGAAGAAATGGCAATGCAATCAGATAGTTGCCGGTGCAGTTGTAATGCTTTACGACCATCATAAAGGAGATGTAACTTCCAAATCGAACGATATTCAACACGAGTATTTTGATGTAATCCTTTCCTCACAGCATTTTCATTTAAGCCATGATAATTGTCTTGAAATTATAGCAGTAAAAGGTACAGCAAACAGGTTAACCGAATTATCGGATAAATTAATTGGAATTAAAGGTATAATTCATGGTAAACTGGTGATGAGTCGGGCAGAATAATATATTTTTTAACTATGCAGTAACACGAAATATATAAAGAGTAACATAAAATAACAACCCTTATGGGTTTTATTTTTGAAATATAAGTAACACGAAAATACATTATAGTAACATGAATTTATTTATTAGATTATTGAAAAGGTTTTTAATTTTATTAATGATTTGCTTGTTTTATTTTGCAAATACTGAAATAAGTTTTTCTCAATTGCCTCTCATTACAGACAATACCGGGACTCAGGGCAAAGGAAACGGACAGATTGAAATAAGTAATGGCCTAGCGTTTCATAACGAACACAGATGCATAGAAAATTCATCTGAAATTTCACCTGTTTTCACTTTTGGTATTTTCGATAATACAGATTTTGTAGTCGGATATCCCTTTCTGAATTCAAGTGTCCAAGATGACACTTCCATATCAATTGTATCAGGATTTTCTGATTTAAACATGGAGATAAAATACAGGTTTTTACAAAATGAGGTTATCTCACTTGCCATAAAGCCCGGAATTTCTTTTCCAACAGGAAATTATATTGAAGGTCTTGGTAGTGGCAGATTTAGTGAATCATTATTTTTTATCATGACAGCAGAGTTTTCTTCCATGTATATCAACGGAAATCTGGGCTATTTAAGAAATGAAAACAAATGCGGTGATGCCATAAATATATGGCATGCTTCTGTTGACGCAGACTTCAGTCTAAGTGACGAGTTTCATTTTGTTTTAAACTCAGGCATAGAAAAAAATCCCAACCTCACTGTTAAAACAAATCCGGTATTCGGACTGGTAGGATTTTATTATTTTATTAACGAAAACTGTGAAATAAGCATTGGATACAAATATGGTATTACAAAAACAGAGACAAATCATGCATTTATATATGGATTGACATTAAGGTTTTAAATCAATTTTTTAAAAGAGAGATTATGCATATCCCAGATGGTTATTTAAGTCCGCAGACATATATTCCGTTAATTGGAATATTTGTAGTAGTTACTGCTGTCGCAGTAAGAAAAGTTAAAAAAGAAGTTTCTGCTCGCAACATTCCATATCTTGGAATGGCAGCAGCTTTCTCGTTTATCATTATGATGCTTAATTTGCCGATACCCGGTGGTACAACAGGTCATGCAGTAGGTTCTGCTGTTATTGCGATCCTGTTTGGTCCATGGGCTGCCACGGTCGCTGTGTCGGTAGTGCTAATCATACAGGCACTTATTTTTGGCGATGGTGGAATTACCGCTATTGGAGCGAACTGCTTCAACATGGCGGTATTTATGCCTTTTGTAGCATATTACATTTTTAAACTTTTCAGCAGTAACTCTGCAAGAAAAGCCAGGGTGTTTTTTGCTGCATTTATTTCAGGATATCTGAGTCTGGTTATGGCTGCAATAATTGCAGCTGTTGAATTTGGGATACAACCCATGATAGCATCCACTAGCGATGGAAAAGCCTTGTATTGCCCTTATGACCTTAGTATTGCAATTCCTGCAATGGCCATTGAACATCTGTTACTTTTTGGAATTGTTGAAGGAATTATTACTGCATTAATCGTCCGCTATTTTTTGAGAAACGAACCCGGATTAATTTATGCTTTCAGGAAAGGAGGTAAAAATGAAAATGAATAAACTTCAGAAAAGAATTCTTATCATACTGCTTTTATTATGTATTATCACCCCCTTGGGAATTTTACTTCCTGTGTTTTTTAATGCCGGCGACGCTTGGGGCGAATGGTCGGCTCAAACAGTGAAGGACATGATAGGTTATGTACCCAAAGGACTGGCAAAATATTCGGATGTATGGAAAGCGCCGCTACCTGATTATACCATCAATAGCGAAGATACATCGATTGTTCACCAATCCGGCTATTATATTGTATCAGGTATAATCGGGGCAACTGTAACATATGTTGTCATGTTGTTAATTTCCAAATTAATTGTCAGAAATGGAAAATAAGATCCCTTCATATTTACTCCAAACTGTATATGATCAATATGAGTTGGCAAAAGTAAAAAGGGCAAAACTTTCCTTTCTTGACAAGACTATAATAAATTCTGCAACGGCTGTAAAATCTATTTATCTGCAAGCAGAAAATGCAACAAAAGAGAATTTCATTCAAAAAATCAATCCGCATGTCAAACTTATTTCGCTGATTTATCTTGTAGTAATGATTAGTCTTGTTGATAATCTGGTTGCACAAATACTTACTACAGCTTTTATTTTTTTATTATATATTATCGCCAAATTAAAGATTTTCCAGGTGTACAGGAAAATATTTTTTCTTGCGTTTATATTTGGCTTTCTTGTAGTATTACCTGCATCTCTCAATGTTATAACCCCTGGTAAAATCATTTTTAACCTTATTACATTTAATAAGCCTTCACATTTCTGGATTTATAACATTCCTCAAAATATTGGTTTTACGCTAAATGGATTTCAGGTAGTATCATTGGTTTTTCTTAGAGTACTTAATTCTGTTTCATTTTCTATGCTCATTGTTTTTACTACATCATTTCCGGCATTTATTAAGTCTTTTAAAATATTAGGAGTGCCGGATACATTCCTGATGATCATTTCACTTGCTTACAAATATATTTTTATTCTTTCCCGGACAATTGAAGAAACTTACTTTGCATTAAAATCAAGGCTTTCAGGCAATATTAAAAGCAAGAACATCAGGAAACTGATTAGCGGTCGGATATTTTTTATTTTTAAAAGATCGATGATAATTTATGAAAATACTTATTATGCGATGGTTTCAAGGGGTTACCTTGGAACAGTAATACTGCATTCACCAAAACATTTTGCTTTTAAGGATTTCGTTGCGTTGGTAATTATTGTTGCATTAGGCATTGGTATTATTCTATTATAAAGAGATCATGGAAGATATTATTTCATTAAAGAATATTGATTATTCATATTATGGAAAAATTCCGGCACTAAAAAATGTAAACCTTTCTGTAAAAAAAGGCGAAATGTTTTCTATAATCGGTCTGAATGGAAGCGGCAAATCGACCTTGCTGCATATCATTAATGCACTTGTTTTTCCTGATTCGGGAGACGTTTTGTTTGAAGGAAATCCTGTAACTGAAAAATCACTAAGAGATAAAAGTTTTGGAATGCAGTTTCGGCAACGTATGGGCTATATTTTCCAGAATCCCGATATACAATTATTTTGCCCTACAGTTTTTGATGAACTTTTGTTTGCCCCCCTGCAACTTAACCTTCCAATTGAAACTGCAAAGGAAAGAGCAGAGCAGACGTTATCATTTCTCGGCATCGAATACCTGAAAGAGCGTCCGGTGTATATGCTTTCAGGCGGTGAAAAAAAAAGGGTCGCTATTGCATCTGTTCTTACAATGAATCCTGAGATTCTGCTTGTTGACGAGCCTCTTTCAAGTCTTGATCCCAAAACACAAACATTTTTCATCGAACTTCTCCTTGAACTTAACCGTGCAGGAAAGACTATCATTTTCACTACACACCATCTTGATCTGATCGAACACCTGCAGCCGAGGGTTGCAGTGCTTTCCGAAGAACATACTATTCGAAAAACCGGTACTGCTTCGGAAATACTTAGCGATGAAGAACTTCTCATCAGTGTTAACCTGATCCATGAACATATTCATAAACATGGAAAAGAAGAACACAGGCATTATCATTCACATTATGTTTTTCATAAACATTGAATATAGATATGGGGTGTGAAAATAAATAGCAAAAAATAATGAAAAGCGATAAAAAACTCTGCAACAGAATTGAAATCAGACCAATTTAAGGAATTGAGGAATGAAATGAAATCTCCATGTCATACAAAGAAAATTCCATTAGGACCTCGACCGTTATGACTCATTCTCCACACCGAGAAACTCAGTTAAATTCTCAAGCTGACAAGTGTTAAAATCGAGAGAGTGATAGATAAATTAAAATTGACATATCTTTAATCTATTAAAACAATTAGATTTAATCTCTTTTTCAGTCAAACTATACAACTCATAAACCAGTCGGTCAATCTCTGCATCCGGGGCACTGGTGTCGGCTGAAGGATAGGATTTTTTAAGGGTAATGATATGATCGACCTTATCTGTCAGTCAGGGTTAAAATCTTAAAGTTTCAGAATCGTTGTCATATAGTAGTCCCGGGTTGGCAAAAAAGCATCCCGATGAACTTCGCATTTGCACTGCGCCGTCGGCAAGCCTTTGGCGGCCGATGGTAGCCGCTTCGGCGGAGCAAGGTCGGGACAAGTTGTGTTTGGCGGCGAAGGAATGGTTGCAGCGGGGGACTGCCAAACTCTTGCTTGTGCGTTGGATGTCACGGTATTACAGACGAGCGCCTTACAGCTAACTCGTTTTTAGCAAAAGTATTTTATTAGTCCTGAGGCAGAAGGCTATTCCTTTTTCGATCAGTTTCATTAACCATTTATCTCAAGACACCCAATTTCTTTATAGTTAGGATCGGTCAAGAATGTTTTGATCAAGAAGTAATTTCATCAGACGGTCTGAAGTTTACGTTCTCTATCAGATGCGAACATTAAACTTGCCTTAATGTCCTCTCTGGAAAGTTCGGGATAATCAACAAGTATCTCTTCAAAAGTCATCCCGGAACCTAACCAGCCAAGAATATCAAATACAGTAATTCTGGTATTTCTAATACAAGGTTTTTCAAATCTTTTATCGGAACTGATTTTGATAATCTTGTTATATGTTTTCATGTTTCAAAGATACTACTTTTTTAAATCGGACGTCTCAAATTATACCTTTTTGCTGTTATCACAAGTATTTCCTTGCAAATGCAGAGAACTATTTTCGAAATTTTAAATTGTCTCATTTGCAAGGTCATGGTTACTGAATTGGCCGGCTACGAAAACTGTCATGGGTATAAGAATTAACTCGTTAAAATTTGAATGAAGTTTAGAAAGTAGTGAGCCGGGGGAAGTCCCGGTAGAAGTATAAAATTATTCTTGTCATGATGAAAGCCAATTAAGTAACGGCGGGAGCGCCAATTCGTTATCACCGCGAAAATATTTGTGCCAACCGGTAGCGAGTTGGTTCGTATGATCCTTTCAGGAGCAGTTTGCAATAGATTGTTTCCATATTTATTCCTCCGTAATTTTGTTTTAAATTGTTTTTAAAAAATAATTGAGTTAGAGATTTCATTTAATAGTTATGTTTTATTTGTACTTTCTTTTTACGCAAAAAGAAAGTACGAAAGAAAAGTCGCCACAAACGAAAAATCAATCATATCCTTTCCCTGCAGGCCTTTCCCCGAACCAGGGCCGGATATGATTGATTTCACGCCGTTTGTGGTTTAGCCCTTGCGCCATCATTTATGAATTTCAGTAACATCATGAGAATTTTTTGGATTTCAAACGGCCTCAGAGAATTTTGGGAAATAGCTACTGTTTTGAAGATTGCTGCGAGGGCCTTCTGTAAGCAATACTGTCTGAGCGAGTGAAGCGAGCGAGTTGTATTGCGTGGGCAAGCTGAAAAACAGGAGCCCCAAAATTCTCTGCAGCCTTGAATTTTCTTTGGTTACTTTCTTTGTTTCAAGACAAAGAAAGTAATATTGATTTGGGGCGAGCAAAAAATGAACAAAGAGATTACGGGAACTCATCTCGGTATTGATGTCCTGGTCTTCGGCCTGTCTAACTCACTTTCCCGATAAATCGGGGCAAGCTGTTCGTGTCTTCAGATAACTAATCCCGGTAAATGGACAGGTATTGTCTCGGTTAAGTAGCCTTGCTGTTAAGTGCCTGTAGTTATTGACCCAGACTGATTTTAAAGTATGGTAATTC
>JAUYBT010000124.1 GCA_030692905.1 Bacteroidales bacterium | reverse complement strand
TGGATGATGTGGAATTCTATGCCGAGGATGCAGGACGAAGTGAGAACGAATACCTTGCAAAGGTTATCGAAGCTGTAATAAAGGCAGGTGCTACTGTTGTTAATATTCCTGATACAACTGGTTATTGTCTGCCTGAGGAATACGGTGCGAAGATCAGGTACCTTAAAGAGAATGTTCCTAATATCGACAAAGCCATCATCTCAACCCATTGTCATAACGATCTTGGAATGGCAACAGCCAATACCATGATGGGTATTATAAACGGAGCAAGACAGGTTGAGGTTACAATTAACGGTGTCGGTGAGAGAGCCGGTAACGCAGCTCTCGAAGAGATAGCTATAATCCTTAAAAGTCACCATAACCTTAACTTGAGAACCGACATCAACACAAAACTGATCTTCAGTACAAGCCGGCTGGTTTCAAACCTCATGAGCATGCCCGTCCAGGCAAACAAAGCTATCGTAGGAAGAAACGCCTTTTCACACTCTTCTGGTATTCACCAGGATGGCGTTCTGAAAAACAGGGAAAACTATGAGATCATTGATCCTGTTGAAGTCGGAATACGGGAGTCTTCAATAATCCTTACCGCCCGTAGTGGCAGGGCTGCTCTGAATCATCGCCTTGAACTGCTCGGATTCAAATTTGGGAAAGAGGAAATTGACGATATTTACCATCGCTTTCTTACTCTGGCAGATAAAAAAAAAGAGATCAACGATGAAGATATCAGAATACTTGCCGGTGTCGTTTTCCAGGGAGAAAAATCACTTAAGCTCGATCTCCTGCAGGTCTCTTGTGGGAAATCATTAATTCCTGTAGCAACTGTCGGTATGAAAATTAATGGAGAAGTCCATTATTCAACTGCATCAGGTAACGGACCAATCGACGCAGCTTTTACAGCTGTTAAACACCTGATCAGCAAAACAGTGCATCTCGAAGAATTCCTGATTCAGGCAATAACTAAAGGCAGCGATGATCTCGGTAAGGTTCATATACAGATTGAACACCAGGGAAAGATGTATTACGGTTTCTCTGCTAATACCGATATTATTACTGCTTCGGTTGAAGCCTTCATCGATGCTATTGCAAAAATACAATAGAAGAATTTGAAAATTTGAAAATTTGAAAATTTGAATTCGAACACACTTTTTGATAAAATCTGGGATGGACATATGGTACATTCTATTGAAGATGGTCCAGATATTCTTTACATCGACCGGCATTATATCCACGAGGTTACCAGTCCACAGGCATTTATTGGTCTGAAAGAGCGTGGCATTCCTGTATTCCGGCCCGGCAAAACAATCGCAACTGCCGACCATAACATTCCGACTAAAGATCAGCATCTGCAGATCATGGACGAATTATCCCGTAACCAGGTTGAAAGACTGAGTGAAAATTGCAGTAAATATGGAATAGAGTTGTTCGGTCTAAACCATCCAAAAAACGGTATTGTCCATGTTATTGGTCCCGAGCTGGGTTACACCCTCCCTGGAATGACAATCGTTTGTGGTGACAGTCATACTTCGACCCATGGCGCATTTGGGACGATAGCTTTCGGTATCGGAACAAGTGAAGTTGAGATGGTTCTGGCAACCCAGTGCATACTTCAGCCTAAACCCAAAAAGATGAGAATTACCGTTAATGGTAACCTTCATAAAGGCGTGACTTCGAAAGATATAATCATGTATATCATCTCAGAGATTTCGACAGGTGGGGCAACAGGCTATTTTGTTGAATTTAGCGGTTCAGCAATAAAAAGTCTGAGCATGGAAGCGAGGATGACAATATGCAATATGAGCATTGAAATGGGAGCACGTGGGGGATTAATAGCACCTGATGAAACTACTTTCGATTATCTGAGAAAACTTCCTTCAATACCCGGAATAGACGACCTGGAATCATCTGTTAATCAGTGGAAAAATCTTAAAAGTGATCCTCATGCCTCCTTCGACCATGAATTGGAATTTGATGCCGGTTTAATCAAACCTATGATCACTTATGGAACTAACCCTGGTATGGGAATGGCAATCGACGGCTCAATTCCGATGGCAGAAGATAAAAATAAAGAAGCATCTTCATCGTATTTGAAATCACTTGAGTATATGGGCCTTAAGCCTGGAATGAAGCTTCTTGGCCACCCCATAGATTATGTATTTATAGGGAGTTGCACAAATGGAAGAATCGAAGACTTCCGGGCATTTGCACAAATCATCAGGGGACGAAAAAAAGCCGCTAATATCACAGCATTGATCGTTCCAGGCTCAAAAAAGGTTGAGGAACAAATGGCTTCTGAAGGCTTGATAGAAGTATTAAAAAATGCAGGCTTCGAAGTGAGACAACCTGGTTGTTCCTCCTGTCTCGCGATGAACGAGGATAAGATACCTCAGGGGAAATATACGGTTTCAACTTCAAACAGAAACTTTGAGGGAAGACAGGGCCCGGGTGCAAGGACCTTGCTTGCAAGTCCTTTTACAGCAGCTGCTGCAGCAATAACCGGAAAGATATCCGATCCCCGTGAATTTATTACCGAAGAAAAAAACGTCAAAATATAATCTGATATGCCAAAAGTTAAATTTGATTTTCTCGAGTCAACCTGTGTTCCGCTACCATTTGAAAATGTGGATACTGATCAGATTATCCCGGCAAGATTTTTAAGCGCCACTTCAAGGGAAGGCTTCGGAAACAATCTTTTCCGCGACTGGAGATATTTGAAAACAGGTGAGAAAAACAGTGATTTTATTCTGAATAATCCAAAATTCAGCGGTAAGGTCCTGGTTGCCGGAAAAAATTTCGGGAGCGGATCTAGTCGTGAACATGCTGTCTGGGCTATCTTTGACTATGGATTCAGGGCAGTGGTATCGAGCTTTTTCGCCGATATTTTCATGAATAATTCACTTAATAATGGACTTCTGCCTGTTGTAATATCTGAAGAACTTCTTATAAAACTTCAGTGCCTGATACAAAAGAACCCCGCCACAAAAGTCAAAATAGATCTTGAAAAACAGATATTTACAATAATTCCTACCGGAGATTCCGTCAGATTCGGGATCAATCCATATAAAAAAGAGTGTCTCCTTAAAGGACTCGATGATATCGATTTTCTTTTGAGTATGAAAAGTTTAATAACTGGTTATGAGAACAATAAAAACCTGGTAAAATGAGAGTTGAAATAATGGATACTACCCTCAGGGATGGAGAACAAACCCAGGGAGTGTCGTACTCACCGCTCGAAAAACTCCATATAGCCAAACTTCTTCTGAAAGACTTAAAAGTTGACCGCATTGAAGTAGCATCAGCACTCGTATCAACTGGTGAATTTGAAGCTATCAGGCAAATTACGGATTGGGCCCGTCACAACAATCTCCACAGGAAAGTCGAGGTACTTGGTTTTGTTGACGGAGAGATTTCACTTAACTGGATAAAAGATGCAGGAGGAAATGTTATCAACCTTCTTTGCAAGGGGTCGCTGCGACATCTCGAGAAACAATTGAGAAAAACGCCCGAAAAGCATGTAAGTGATATTAAAGAAATTATAAGGAAGGCTGAAGCATTTGATATGCAGGTAAATATCTATCTCGAGGATTGGTCGAACGGAATGATCCATTCGGAAGAGTATGTTTTATATATGCTGGATTCGTTAAAGAATGAAAATATTGAAAGATTCATGCTTCCTGATACCCTCGGTATTCTTAACCCTGAACAGACCTTTACGTTCTGTAAAAAGATTATTGACCAACACCCATCGCTTCATTTTGATTTTCATGCACATAACGATTACGATCTGGCCGTTGCCAATGTATTTTCAGCAGTTAAAGCAGGTATTAAAGGTATTCATACAACTGTTAACGGGCTCGGAGAAAGGGCAGGGAATGCTCCTCTTTCCAGTGTGATTGGGGTTCTGCACGATCAGCTTGATACAGAAACAGGGATAAATGAATATGAGATAACCAAAGCAAGCAAAATAGTCGAGACATTCAGCGGAATACGTATCCCGGTGAATAAGCCTCTTATCGGTGAGAATGTTTTTACACAGACTTCAGGCATTCACGCTGATGGCGATAGTAAAGACAACCTTTATTATAATAACCTCCTTCCTGAACGATTCGGTAGAAAAAGAAAATATACCCTTGGCAAACAGTCAGGCAAAGCAACTGTCAGAAAAAATCTTGAAGAGTTCGGATTATTTCTTAATCCGGAATCGCTCACTAAAGTAACACAGAGAGTAATTGAACTTGGTGATAAAAAAGAAAATGTAACCACAGAGGATCTTCCCTTTATTATTGCAGATGTGCTTGGTAACGAACAGATCAATTATAAGATCTTTATTAAAAACTATTCTCTCTCCCTCTCATACGGCTTAAAACCTTCTGCAAATGTCCAGATCGAAATTGATGGTAATTTATACCAGGAAACTTCTTCTGGCGATGGTCAGTATGATGCATTTATGAAGGCATTAAGGGTAATTTATGACAAGCTCGGTAAACAATATCCGTTACTGACTGATTATCAGGTATCAATACCTCCCGGTGGAGCAACTGATGCACTGGTTGAGACAGTAATTACATGGGATTTCAATGGAAAGGAATTCAAGACAAGAGGGTTGGATGCTGACCAGACTGAATCAGCCATAAAAGCCACTGAGAAAATGTTGAATATTATTGAAGGACTGAAAGAGAAAGAATATAAGCATTCTTTTGTTAAAATGTAAATCGAATATACTATTATTACGTTTCAAATAAATAACCATATATAGAAATAAACTTATGAGCAAATCATACAATATTGCCGTTATACCTGGAGATGGTACCGGTCCTGAAGTTGTCAGGGAAGGTAAAAAAGTACTTAGTGCCGTTGCTGCAAAGTTTGGATTTAAACTTAATTACGAAGAGTTCGATTTTGGAGGAGATCGTTATCTGAGAACAGGTGAAGTACTTCCGGATTCTGCATCAGAGCAATTAAAAAAGTTTGATTCTATATTTTTGGGCGCTATCGGACATCCGGATGTAAAACCAGGTATTCTTGAAAAAGGAATTCTTCTTAAACTACGTTTTGATCTGGATCAATATATTAATCTTCGTCCGATTAAACTATACCCTGGCGTGGCCACCCCCCTTAAAGATAAAGGGCCGGAGCATATAGATTATGTAGTTGTCAGGGAAAATACAGGCGATTTATATACAGGTATTGGCGGTGTTAGCATGAAAGGCACTCCACATGAAGTTGCAGTTCAAAATATGGTATATACCCGCATGCAGGTTGAACGTTGTCTGCGGTATGCTTTTGAATACACAAGAAAAAGAAAAAAGAAAAATACTCTTGCCCTTTGCGGAAAAACCAATGTATTAACTTATGTTTATGATCTTTGGGAAAGGGCATTTCATGAAATCGGGAAAGCCGATTATCCCGAAATTATTCGCGAGTACTATCATGTAGATGCAACCTGCATGTGGATGGTTAAAAATCCCGAATGGTTCGATGTAATTGTTACAGGCAACATGTTTGGAGATATAATAACCGACCTCGGAGCCATTACTCAGGGAGGAATGGGTATTGCAGCAGGTGGTAATATTAATCCTGAAGGTGTTTCGATGTTTGAGCCTATTGGTGGTTCTGCTCCAAAATATACAGGGAAAAATGTTATTAATCCACTGGCTTCTATTTCATGCGGCGCTTTGATGCTTGATCACCTGGGCGAAGAAAAAGCTGCCCGTGCTATCGAAAACGCTATTATGGATGTAACAGCTAACAAATTAAAAGACATGGGAGCCGGTCGGATGGGATATTCAACTACCGAAGTTGGAGATCTGGTTGCTGAAAGAATTTAATATTTTCTATTCAAAGCCCCCCATTGGGGGGGTTGGGGGGTAAAACTTTCAAAAAAATAATTTGATTTTTAGAATGTTTTGTAATATTTATTAATTTTTTGCTACCTTTGCATTTATAATTTAAAGAAATGAGTTATAAAACTTCACATCATCATTCTCATACTTGCTCTCAGGCGAGGAAATAGTGATATGTGTATAAACTAAAATATCATAAACCCGTTTGAGCAGATCAGGCGGGTTTTTCATTTCCCGGCAGGTTTGCTCAGACACATCTGAAAAAGAAAAATGAGTGAACTGAAAATTGCGATTCAAAAAAGCGGACGGCTGAGTGAAAACTCAAAAAAGTTGTTGGAAGAATGTGGAATAAAATTCTCGAACGGGATCAGTGTTTTAAAAACCACAGCTCAGAATTTTCCTGTGGAAGTTCTTTTCCTGAGAGATGATGATATCCCTCAATACGTTGAGCAGCAGGTCGCCGACATAGGAATTCTTGGAGAAAACATGGTTTATGAAAAGAACAAGGATGTCAACATCATAGAACAACTTGGTTTTGCTCAATGTCGTCTTAGCCTTGCAATACCCAAGGAAGAGACCTATCCCGGACTGGGATATTTCATAAATAAAAAGGTGGCCACCAGCTACCCGAAGATTCTCTCCGATTTCTTCAAAAAAAATAAAATAACTGCTGAAATTGAAGAGATCAGCGGTAGTGTAGAAATTGCCCCGGGTATTGGTTTGGCTGATGCAGTATGCGACATTGTAAGCTCAGGCAGTACCCTGCTTACCAATGGATTACATGAAGTTGAGACTATTCTGAAGAGTCAGGCAGTTATTATTGGAAACAAAAACCTGAGCAGGGAAAAACAGGAAATTTTAACCAGCTTTCTTTTCAGGATCAGGGCTGTGAAAAATGCAAAAGAGAACAAATATATATTACTCAATGCACCCGAATCTGCAATTCCAAAAATTTGCAGTATACTGCCTGGTATGAAAAGTCCCACTATTCTTCCCCTTGTTGAAAAAGGATGGTACAGCCTTCATTCAGTTGTAAAAGAGGATGAATTCTGGATTAGAATAAATCAATTAAAAGAGGCAGGAGCAGAAGGCATTTTAGTAATTCCAATCGAGAAAATGATATTGTAATGAAAACAGTACTTTTTCCAATAAAAGAGAGTTGGGATACACTCTGCAAACGACCCGGAATTGATCAAACCATTCTCGAAAATGCTATCAGGGGTATAATTAATAAGGTAAAATCGGAGATGGATAAAGCCATTTATTGTTTCTCCGAAAAATTTGATGGTGTTCCTCCGGGCAATCTAAAAGTATCATTAACTGAGATCCGCGAATCAATCGGGCAAATCCCTGAAGATCTGAAAACCGCAATAAATATCGCAAAAACCAATATTGAGAATTTTCATTCTGCCCAACTTCTGACAGAACCTGTTATTGAAACTTTCAAAGGAGTTAAATGCTGGAGAAAAAGTGTTGCGATTGAAAAAGTGGGACTTTATATCCCGGGAGGCAGCGCTCCCTTCTTTTCAACGGTCCTGATGCTGGGGATACCGGCAAAACTGGCAGGATGCAAAGAAATTATTATCTGTACACCGCCAGGGAAGGATGGAAAAGTAAGTCCTTTAATTCTTTATACAGCCCAACTCATCGGAATAACCGAAATATACAAAATCGGCGGAGCACAGGCTATTGCCGCGATGGCGTACGGTACAGAAAGTGTCCAGAAAGTTTACAAGATATTCGGACCGGGTAATCAGTATGTTACAAAAGCCAAGGAGCTGGTGCAACAGGATGGTGTTTCTATAGACATGCCTGCCGGTCCCAGCGAAGTATTAATAATTGCAGATGGAACAGCAAACCCTGAATTTATTGCTGCTGACCTCCTTTCACAGGCCGAACATGGGACTGACAGCCAGGTAATTATGCTGACTGATAATAAGGAGTTGATCGAAAGAGTGAATACTGAAGTTGAAAAACAGTTGCAGCCATTACCAAGAAAAGAGATTGCCTTAAAAGCCTTGGAAAACAGTAAGTTGATTCTCCTTTCCTCATTGGATGATTGCATTGATTTCAGCAACCTCTATGCACCCGAACACCTTATTATTAACACCTCCGATACAAATGCACTGGCAAACAAGGTAATAAACGCCGGCTCGGTTTTCCTTGGAAATTTCAGTTGCGAAAGTGCCGGGGATTATGCTACCGGGACAAACCATTCCCTTCCCACAAATGGATTTGCCAGGAGTTACAGCGGTGTCTCTACCGAAAGCTTCCTTAAAAAAATATCTTTTCAGGAAGTTAGCGGAGAAGGCATTAAAAACCTTGGACCGGCAATTGAACTTATGGCGGAAGCCGAGAATCTAAATGGTCACAAAAATGCAGTGAGTGTCAGACTAAAAAGTTTACAAAATGGTAGATATTAATGAATTAGTAAAGGAAAATGTTATTAAACTTACACCCTACTCATGTGCCAGGGATGAATTCAAGGGCAAAACCGGCATTTTTATGGATGCCAACGAAAACCCTTTCGGAAATCTGAACCGGTATCCCGATCCATATCAGAGAGATTTGAAAGCTGCAATTTCAAAAATCAAAGGGATCTTAGAGGAAAAAATATTCCTGGGAAACGGAAGTGATGAGATAATTGATCTTTGTTTCAGGGTGTTCTGTAACCCGGTTGTTGACAAAGCGCTCACCTTCACCCCTACCTATGGGATGTACGAAGTGTCAGCTTCAATAAATGACATAAAGATTGTAAAGGTTCCATTGAATGAGAGTTTTCAGATTGATCTAAAAAAGGTCAAACCATGGTTTTCAGATAAAAACCTGAAACTGATCTTTATCTGTTCTCCGAATAATCCTACAGGGAACTGCATGAATTATTCCGATATCGAATATATAATTGCCAATTTCAACGGGATCGTGGTCATCGATGAAGCTTATGTCGATTTCACTGATAAACCATCATTTATTAAAATGGTTGACAGATATCCCAACCTGATCCTGATGCAGACATTCAGCAAGGCATTCGGACTGGCAGCTGTGAGAGTAGGAATTGCCTTCTCAAATCCTGATATCATTCAATATTTCAATAAGTTGAAGCCACCTTATAATATAAGTACGATCAATCAGAAAGCTGCATTGCGGAAGCTCGATAAAGTTGAGGAATATAAAAATCAGATCATTAAAATAAAAAAGGAAAGAGAAAGACTTTCGACTAATCTGAAAAAATTGAAAATAACAGAAAAGGTCTATCCCTCAGATGCAAACTTTCTGCTTGTAAAAGTTAAAAACGCCAATTATATCTATAATATGCTGGTTGACAAATGCATAATTGTAAGGAATCGCAGCAGTGTTATTGACAATTGCCTTCGGATTACAGTTGGAAAAAGGTCCGAAAACAACAAGCTTGTTAAAGCACTTAATACAATCTCAATATGAAGAAGGTACTTTTTATTGACAGGGATGGCACAATTATAGCCGAACCGGAAGATGAGCAGGTAGATAGTTTTGAGAAGTTGCTTTTCCTTCCCGGGGCAATAACCAACTTATCGAAAATTGCAAAGGAGACAGACTTTGAACTGGTAATGGTATCTAACCAGGATGGTCTTGGCACAGAGTCGTTTCCTGAGGATACTTTCTGGGCTGTTCACAATAAGATATTGCAGATTCTCAGAGGCGAGGGTATAGTATTCACCGAAATATTCATTGACAGAACTTTTCCAACGGAAAAAGTTCCGACCCGTAAACCCGGGACAACAATGCTGGTGAAGTATTTAGCGAAAGGGATCGATCTCGGCTCTTCATTCGTTATCGGTGACAGGTTGACAGATGTTAAACTTGCAATAAATCTCGGATGTAAAGCAATTTTTATCAACCGGGAGAACTCTCCCGATGCTGAATTATGCACAACTGATTGGAACGATATCTATAGGTATCTTAAACAGATACCACGCAATGCAAAATTGGAAAGAAAAACATCTGAGACTGATATCCGGGTCGAACTTAATTTGGATGGATCAGGGAAAAACACCATTGATACAGGAATCGGTTTTTTCGACCACATGCTTGAACAGATTGCGCGGCACGGAAATATTGATCTTATTATAAAGGTGAAGGGCGATCTTGAAATTGACGAACACCATACTGTTGAAGATGTGGCTATTACGTTTGGTGAAGCTATGTTGAAAGCACTGGGAGGTAAAAAAGGTATTGAAAGATACAGCTTCATATTACCTATGGATGATTGTCTTGCGCAGGTTGCACTGGATTTTGGCGGCAGACCCTGGCTGGTATGGGATGTGGAGTTTCTCCGGGAAAAAATTGGAGAGGTGCCGACTGAATTGTTCTTCCATTTCTTTAAGTCATTCAGCGACAATGCAAAATGCAACCTGAATATCAGGGCAGAGGGTAAGAACGAACATCACAAGATTGAAGCGATCTTCAAGGCTTTTGCAAAAGCCATAAAAATGGCTGTAAAACAAACAGATAACTTCAACTTACCAACAACAAAAGGAAATTTATGATCGCAATCCTGAAATATAATGCAGGAAATATCAAATCTGTGCAGAATGCTCTGACCCGATTGGGTTACGAGAGCATCATTACAGATAATCCGGTGGAATTAATGAACGCTGATAAAGTCATATTCCCCGGTGTGGGAGAAGCGAGTTCTGCTATGCGATACCTGAAGGAAAGAGAATTGGATAAAACGATCATCTCCCTTAAGCAACCGGTATTGGGAATATGTCTTGGTTTACAGCTTATGTGCCGCTATTCCGGGGAAAACGATACAGAATGCCTGGGAATATTTGATTCAGATGTAAGATTATTTCCCCCGGTAGACAAGATCCCGCACATGGGCTGGAATAATTTCCTTACAATAAAGGGAGATCTCTTCAAAGGTGTAGCGCTTGAAGATGATGTCTATTATGTTCACAGTTACTACGCTGAAATTTCCTCATGTACTTCAGCTACATGCGATTATATATTGCCTTTCAGCGCATCAATGAAAAGTGAAAATTTCTATGCAACACAGTTTCATCCTGAGAAATCAGCGGGTGTCGGAGAAAAGATCTTACAAAATTTCCTGAACCTATGAGAATAATAGTGGCGATTGATATAATCGGCGGAAAATGTGTCCGCCTTACAAGGGGAGACTTCAGTACAAAAAAAGTGTATAACAAAGATCCTCTGGAGGTTGCCAGGCAGATTGAAGATAATGGTTTGAGTTATATTCATCTGGTTGATCTTGATGGGGCAAAAAATAAAAAGATCGAAAATATAAAGGTCCTTGAAAAAATTGCCGGGAAGACAAATTTGAAAATTGACTTTGGTGGCGGGTTAAGATTATATAAAGACTTGATAACAGTATTTAATGCCGGGGCAAGACAGGTTACCGCCGGAAGTATTGCCGTTACTGACCCCCGTTTATTCATGGAATGGCTGATAAGACTGGGACAAGAAAAGTTAATCCTTGGTGCAGACTGTATCGACAGAAAAGTGTCAACCGGTGGGTGGGCAGAAACCTCAGATAAAGATATAATCAGCTTTATTTCTGACTATAGGTCTAAGGGGGTGAAATATACGATATGTACTGATATTAAAAAGGATGGCATGCTTCAGGGACCGTCAACAGCTCTGTATAAAGAGATACTGGGTAAAGTAAAAATCAATCTGATTGCCAGTGGAGGAATCACATCGATAAAAGATCTTGAAGATCTCAGGGAAGGCGGTTGCGATGGTGCAATAATTGGAAAAGCTGTGTATGAGGGGAAAATAACTTTAAAAGAATTAGGCAGACAATGTTAAAAAGACGAATTATTCCGTGTCTCGATATTAAAGATGGGCGAACGGTCAAAGGTGTAAATTTTATTAATTTAAGAGATGCCGGAGATCCGGTTGAGCTGGCAAAAATCTATGTAAAACAGGGTGCTGATGAACTTGTTTTTCTGGATATCACAGCAACGATTGAGAACAGGAAAGCTCTTGCCGGATTGGTTGAAAGGATTGCTGCAGAGATCAATATACCGTTTACTGTGGGAGGAGGAATTGATACAGTCGATGATGTTGCAATCCTTATTAAAGCTGGTGCCGATAAAGTAACTGTAAACTCATCAGCCGTATTAAAGCCCGAACTGATCTCAGAAATTGCCGGGCAATTTGGAAGTCAATGTGTTGTTGTTGCAATTGACACAAAAATGGTTGATGATGAATGGATCGTTTTTATCAACGGCGGCAGAATTCCCACTGACTTAAGAACTGTCAACTGGGCACGCATGGTCGAGGAACTGGGTGCAGGTGAGATACTGCTGACTTCAATGAACAATGATGGAACCAGGTTGGGGTTTTCGATCGATATCACCGGGGAAGTGAGCAGGAATGTAAATATTCCGGTTATTGCATCCGGTGGAGCAGGTTCAATGGAACACTTCAGGGAGGTCTTTTTTAATACCGGTTGCAGTGCAGCACTTGCTGCCAGTATCTTTCACTTCGGAGATATCACAATTCCAGATCTTAAAAATTACTTAATAAATGAAAAAATAAATGTAAGATGTTGAATATGAATATTGACTTTAGCAAAGGAAACGGCCTGGTACCCGTTGTTATTCAGGATAATAACACCCTTCAGGTCCTCATGGTAGGCTATATGAACGAGGAGGCTTTTGATAAAACCGGAAAAGAGAGGAAGGTAACTTTTTTCAGCAGGAGCAAAAACCGTCTCTGGACCAAAGGCGAGACCTCCGGAAATTTTTTATATGTAGAAGAAATATTATCCGATTGTGATAATGATTCGATTCTTATCAAAGTAAGACCGGCCGGACCTGTTTGTCATACCGGTAGTACTGCCTGTTTCGGGGAAGAGACTGCAAAAGGATTTATTTACGCTCTGGAACAAATTATAAACCAGCGCATTGAAAATGATTCTAAGGATTCTTATACAAATAAGCTTTATAAAAGAGGCATTAATAAAGTGGCTCAGAAAGTCGGTGAGGAAGCTGTTGAATTAATAATTGAAGCAAAGGATAATAACATTGAGCTGTTTAAAAATGAAGCTGCCGATTTGCTATATCATTTACTTTTATTATTGAAAACTAAAAATATCAATCTACAGAGCATTGAAGAGGTTTTGCAAAAACGGCATATTCAAATCCATCAAAATAAGATGATAATATAAAAACCCAACAGGATTAACAGAATTTATTGTGAATAATTTGTCTTTTTTAATTAATGCATTACTTTTGTAAGCCAATAATGCGACCAAATGAATATTGTATACAAATATTTTATCTCCTTTTATTACTTCTATTTTTATTTTAAAAACAGATAAGGGGATTTTTGTATACAGATAATTAAATTTATATGAAAGCAAGGGTCCTACGAAGGGGCCCTTTCTTATTTAAAATATATTGAATATGAAAATAGCAATACAGGGAGAGATAGGATGTTTTCATGAAGTTGCTGCACGACAGTACTTTAATTATGATACTATTGAAATCGTGCCTTGTTCCACATTCGATCTGACCCTCAATACTCTGATAGCGGGAGAGGCCGATTTTGCCATAATGGCAATTGAAAATGCAAGGTCAGGAAGTATTCTTTACAATTACACTCTCATAAGGGAATCGGGTATGAAGATCCTGGGAGAACATAACCTGCGGATAAGACAGAATCTGATGGCTTTACATGGTCAGTTAATAACCGACATCAGAGAGATAAGATCTCATCCGATAGCTCTGGCACAATGTATGACATTCCTCAGTCAGTTTCCCGGGATAACTCTGATTGAGAGTGACGATACTGCAGGAAGTGCAAGGATAATAAGCGAAAATCAGCTTAAAGGGGTTGCTGCAATTGCATCTTCAAATGCTGCAGAAATATATGGTCTCGAAATACTTGCCCCAGGAATAGAGACTTATAAGCAGAACTACACACGGTTTTTTGTTGTAGGCGGTGAAGACAAAGGGAATAAGAAAGGGAACAAAGTTTCTATCTGCTTTTCAACAGGTCATAAACCCGGGTCTCTGGCAGCAGTCCTCGTCAAGCTCGCAGAACTGGAAATTAATCTGTCAAAAATTCAATCGGTTCCAAGGTTGAATGGCGAATGGGAATACATGTTTTATATCGATCTGGAATTGAGTAAGAATACCAACTCTGATGTGATCAAAAAGGTATTGGAAAAATACACAAGTAATTTAGAGGTGCTTGGAGTTTATTTTAAAGGAGACATGCTATATGAAAGTTAAACCGGCTGACCGTACCAGCAATGTACAGGAATACTATTTCTCACAAAAACTTGCACAGATTGATAAGATGCGCAGAGAAGGTGCTGATATTATTAACCTTGGCATTGGCAGCCCCGATCAGCCACCTTCGGAAAATACTATTACGAGTCTTATCACTGAAGCCAAAAAACCAACTTCACATGGCTACCAGAGCTATACCGGAATTCCTGCATTAAGAAAGGCATTTGCAGACTGGTACAAAAAATATTTTCATGTCGAGTTGAATCCCGATAATGAGATTCTGCCACTTATGGGAAGTAAGGAAGGAATTATGCACATCAGCATGGCTTTTGTCAATCCGGGAGATGAAGTGCTTGTACCTGATCCGGGATATCCCACCTATTCATCTGTTACAAACCTGGTTGGAGGAATAGCCAGAAAATATGATCTTGAAGAAAAGAGGGGCTGGCTTCCTGATCTGGAAACCCTTGAGAACAGTGATCTCAGCAGAGTAAAAGTGATGTGGGTTAACTACCCGAATATGCCGACCGGAACAAAAGGATCAATAGTACTATTTGAAAAACTGGTCGCATTTTCACTAAAACACAGTATACTCCTTTGCAACGACAATCCATACAGCTTCATTTTGAATAAAGAATATCACAGTCTCTTAGCAGTTGATGGTGCGAAAGAAACAGTTCTTGAACTCAATTCGTTAAGCAAGTCGCAAAATATGGCAGGATGGCGCATTGGTATGGTTGCGGGTCATAGCGGGTATATTAAGAATGTGCTTAAAGTCAAAAGCAACATGGATTCAGGGATGTTTCTGCCAATGCAGATGGCTGCAGTTGAGGCACTTAATAATCCTGAATCTTGGTACGATACGGTCAATACTGCCTATATCAGACGTCGTAAAATAGTGGAAGAAATTATGGATGTCCTCAACTGTAAATATGATAAAACCCAGGTTGGCTTGTTTGTATGGGGACGCATTCCGGAGGAAATAATTAAGTGCGAAATGTATATAGAAGATATTCTGAATAAGACCCATGTGTTCATCACACCAGGTTTCATTTTTGGAAAAAACGGTGAAAGGTATATACGTATTTCATTGTGCGCCAATGAGAAAAGACTAATGGAAGCAAAAGAGAGATTACTAAAACTGAACTATTAATTCATCTGGTAATAAAAAGATTATGACAATTGCAGTAATAGGAATAGGGCTGATCGGGGGCTCACTTATGGTTGATCTCCGTAAACGGGGATTTGCCGACAAAATAATCGGAGTTGACACCAATATGCATCATCAGAATATTGCCCTGCTCTGCGGATTAGTAGATGAAAATGATACTCTGGAAAATGCCATTGAAAAAAGTGATCTGATAATACTTGCCACCCCTGTTAATACGAATTGTATTATGTTGCCCGGCATTCTCGACAGGATAGCAGGAACTTCAAAAATTGTAACCGATATGGGCTCAACAAAAGCCAGTATCGCAGAAGCTTCAAAAAATCATCCGGGCAGGGGTCGTTATGTTGCAGTTCATCCAATGGCCGGTACTGAGTATTCCGGTCCTCTTGCTGCAATCGGGAAACTGTTTGACTATAAAACTGCTATTATCTGCGACAGGGAACTCAGCAATGGGGATGCCATTGAAACAGTTGAAAAAATGCTCGATATACTGAATATGCATAAAGTGTACATGAACTCGAGCGATCACGATGTGCATGTTGCCTATATATCTCATATTTCGCATATTATATCATTTTCACTCGCATTGAGTGTGCTTGAAAAGGAACAGGAAGAACAAAATATTCTCGCATTGGCTGGCGGTGGTTTTGAAAGTACTGTCCGTCTGGCAAAAAGCAACGGTGAAACATGGGCTCCTATTTTTCTTGAAAATTCTCAATATATCCTTGAAGTAATGGACACTTATATTGAAAAAATGAATTCGTTCAGAAAGATGATCTCTGATAAAGATATGAATGGTTTGAAAGCCCTGATGGAAGAGGCTAACAAGATCAGAAAAATATTGAATTAATTAATTTATCGAATAATGGAATTAAAACTTGAGAATTCCCTGATTAAAGACTGGAGAGGTTATAAAGGCAGGCCTTTTCTTATCTCCGGCCCATGTAGCGCCGAATCTGAAGAACAGGTGATGGAAACTGCTACACAATTAGCTCAGATAAAAGAGGTTAGTGTATTTCGCGCCGGTATCTGGAAACCAAGGACACGTCCTAATTCTTTTGAGGGAGTTGGTATCGAAGGGCTGAAATGGCTCAGAAGGGTCAAACAGGAAACCGGGCTGCTTGTCGGTACCGAAGTGGCTAATGAAAGGCATGTCTACGAGGCTCTGAAATATGGAATTGATATGTTGTGGATCGGTGCCCGGACCTCTGTTAATCCTTTCACAGTACAGGAGATATCTGATGCCCTCAACGGAGTGGATGTGATGGTGCTTGTGAAGAATCCTATAAATCCCGACATTGAGTTATGGATAGGTGCCATTGAACGGATTGCCAGAGCAGGAATTACCAGGATAGGGGCAATTCATCGTGGGTTCTCTTCCTACGAAAAGACATTGTATCGTAACCAGCCCAACTGGCAGTTACCAATTGAATTACGCAGGCGTATCCCCGACTTACCTATTATTTGTGACCCAAGTCACATTGCCGGCTCAAGACAATTTCTTCACGAGATTTCCCAAAAGGCAATGGACCTGAACTTCGACGGACTAATGCTCGAATCCCATATCGATCCTGCAAAAGCGTTAAGTGATGCCGCCCAACAGCTGACCCCAAACGATCTGAAAAAGCTCTTAAGCAGGCTTATCCTTCGAAATGCAAGCACTTCTGATCCAAAATTACTAGATGTCCTTTGGGAACTCCGGCAGCAAATTGATGTGTATGATGAACATCTGCTCGACCTTATGGAGCAACGAATGAAAGTTGCAGAAACTATCGGACGTTATAAAAAAGAAAATAATATCACTATCTTGCAGAGCAGCCGATGGGATGAAATTATAAAAAGAGTAATAATCAAAGGTCAGGCTAAAGGACTATCCGCTGAACTGATTGATACAATTTTCAAAGCGATTCACCAGGAGTCTATTAACCATCAGATGAAGATCATGAATAACGGAGTGAAAAATCCGTCTGACGAAAAATAAATTGTAAAGGAACCGATGGAAAGATATGTAGAACCGTCTGGAATTAAAGGTCAAATCAAAGCTCCTGCATCTAAGAGCATGACACAACGGTCTATTGCTGCCGCATTACTTGCCGACGGACAAAGCATAATCCATAATCCTTCATATTGCGATGATTCATTAGCTGCAATGAGCATAGCGGTAGGTTTGGGCGCCAGGGTAGAACCCAAGGCTGATGAATTGAAAATTAATGGCTCGGGCGTATTAAAAGAGTCAAAGCTGAATTGTGGCGAATCGGGTCTTGCGATCCGCATGTTCTCTCCTATCGCTGCATTGTATCCGGCAGAAATTACGATGGTTGGCGCAAATTCTCTTAAAAAGAGACCAATGTTCATGATTGAAGAGGCTCTAAATCAACTGGGAGTGAAATGCACGAGTTCGAATGGATTTCTTCCGCTTACAATTCAGGGACCGATAGTTGGAGGATACTGCGAAATTGACGGATCAGTAAGCAGTCAGTTATTAACGGGTCTGCTTATGGCATTACCTCTTGCTGCCAGGGACTCCGAAATAAAAGTCAATAATCTGAAAAGCAAGCCGTACATTGACATGACTATCCAGATACTCAAGTCATTCGGAATAACTGTTCATAACACAGGTCATAACCTGTTCCAAATACCCGGCAATCAAAAGTATATCCCTCATAACTATACAGTTGAGGCTGACTGGAGTGGCGGAGCATTTCTTCTGGTTGCGGGTGCAGTTAACGGGCAGATAACTGTTCAGGGCCTTCGTACAGACAGTATGCAAAGCGATATGGCAATAATTAGTGCTCTCGGGAAAGCAGGAGCACAAATGAAAATCAGCGAAAATCAGATTGAGATTTCCAAATCCGATTTAAAAGCATTTGAGTTTGATGCTACTGAATCACCTGACCTTTTCCCTCCGCTTGTTGCACTAGCATCCTATAGTGATGGTGTTTCAACTATCAAAGGGGTATCGCGGTTAATGTATAAGGAGAGTGACAGGGCCACAGCCCTTAAGGAAGAGTTCGGAAAGATGAATGTCAGGATAGAAATTAAAGATGATCTGATGTCTGTTACCGGTGGCCGGCCACAGGGTGCCCGTGTTGAATCACATGATGATCATCGTATTGCAATGGCCGTTGCAGTTGCTTCACTTGGCGCTACAGGAAGAGTTTATATCAGGGATTCTCAATGTGTTGCAAAATCGTATCCCGGGTTTTTTGATGATTTAAGACATCTTGGAGCATTGGTTCATGAATGATACCCGGAAAGACTGATTCTTTATCATTCCGATCATAAAAAGGGAAATTTCATGAAAAAGATTAAAAAAAGTATTTTTTTATTGATATTTTAATTTTTTGATTACTTTTGTCAGAATGGAAGCAAAAATGTTTTATATCTGGTCGTGGCGCAGCTCAACAATTAATGCTGTGAAACAAGCCGTTATATAACATTTACATGATATTTATTTATAGAGGCACGCTGTGAACAGCGTGCCTTTTTTATTTATTAACCTTTAAACTAAAATACAATGAAAAAAATCTTTAAAATTTTATTAAGCGAAGATGAAATGCCGAGGCAATGGTATAATATCGTGGCGGATATGCCCAACAAACCAATGCCACCATTGCATCCGGGAACAAAACAGCCAATAGGCCCGGAAGATCTGGCTGCAATATTCCCCATGGAGCTTATTAAGCAGGAGGTATCAACGGAAAGATATATTGATATTCCTGAAGAAGTACTTGATCTATACAAGACCTATCGACCGTCTCCGATGCACAGAGCATATAACCTCGAGAAAGCTCTTGGTACAAAATGCAAGATATATTATAAATATGAGGGTGGTAATTATTCAGGATCACATAAAGCTAATACTGCCATTCCCCAGGCATATTATAATAAGTTGGAAGGGGTAAAAAGAATTACTACAGAGACCGGTGCCGGACAATGGGGAAGTGCTATGAGTTTTGCATGCAACTATTTCGGGCTCGAACTTTTAGTCTTTATGGTAAAGGTCAGCTACGATCAGAAACCAGGTAGAAAACTGATGATGAATACCTATAACGCAAAAGTAATTCCTTCACCAAGTAATCTGACAGAAGCCGGTCGTAATATCCTGAAAAACAATCCCGATTCTCCGGGAAGTCTGGGAATTGCAATTTCTGAAGCCATTGAAATGGCTGTGAAAGATCCGTATACAAAGTACTCTCTTGGCAGCGTCCTCAATCATGTACTTCTCCATCAGACTATTATCGGACAAGAAGCTATTTTACAGATGGAAAATGCTGGTGACTATCCCGATGTAGTGATAGGTTGTTTCGGAGGAGGCTCTAACTTTTCGGGAATTGCATTCCCATTTCTCCGTGAAAACCTTGTCAACGGGAAGAAAACAAGGCTTCTTACAATTGAACCATCTTCATGTCCGAAGCTTTCAAGAGGAAAATTCATGTACGATTTTGGAGACACCGCTGGCATGACTCCTCTTCTCCCGATGTATACGCTTGGGCACAATTTTATTCCAGAGAAAATTCATGCAGGAGGTTTGAGATATCATGGTGCCGGAGTTCTGCCAAGCCAGCTTCTGAAAGATGGCCTTATTGAAGTCAAGGCAAAAATGCAGAAGGAATGTTTTGCGGCCGGAGTAATATTTGCCCGCTCTGAGGGAATTATTCCTGCTCCTGAATCGACCTATGCTATTGCCGGTGTATTTGAGGAGGCCAGGATTGCCGATAAAGAGGGTATCGCAAAGACAATTCTGTTTAACCTGAGTGGTCATGGCCATTTGGACCTTACGGCATATGAAAAATATTTCGAGAATAACCTTCCCGATCATGAACTGACCTGCGCAGAGATCGAAGATGCTATTTCGAAGATAAAAATACCTGTCTGAGATTAAATCAATAATAAAACTCTGTGTCTCTCTGAAAAGTATTATCAACCACCCCGTCATCCGCCAGTTGGCGGATGACACCCCTCCTTTGAGAAGGAGGGGAAATGATTGATATACAGTATTATAACTTTCTCCTCCTTTTTAAAGGAGGAGTACCCCTGACGGTAGCGTCAGGGGGGAGGTGGTTGGCTCTTCAATCCCTTTTACACAGAGATTTATTATTATTAAAAATCGGAATAGGATGTCGGATGAAGCAGATATGCTCTTGTTTTTGATGTTGTATTCTTATATTCTTCCATTGCTGATATTCTTTTCCAGTCAGGATGAATTCTGAATGCAGCCCAACGTTCATCATGTGATTTCATATCTGCATAAGTTGTCATATATATAAGTCTGGGCATCTGACTCCCAAGTATTACCTTAGCATAAAATACAGCATTGGCGCCAATACTCTCAAATATCCCAATCTCACCTCCCTCATTAAACATAGATATTTTCTTGTCGGCTTTAGCCTCTGTTGCACTTTCATAACTGCGGTATTCATATATTCTTTCGGATTTAGGTGTAGTAAATGTAGGAACTCTGAATTGAGGCATATATGAGAAAGCCTTCGAAAGAATACTTTCATATCTTACATATGGAGGATTGTTATAGGGGGCATTAAGAAATTCCTTTCCAACCTGGGCATAAACCTGGTCTTTGATAAGTTTATCTGACAGTTGAGCATACTGTTCTATAGTTTTGAAAGGTATGAATACATAGATTAATTTCCCAAAAGCTGTATCCGCTTCAATTGGTTTGAATACACCAACAGTTGGAATACCGGCACGATGAAGAGCGGGAAGAAATGCATCCTTGAGATAGGCGTCCATTGTAGTTTCCTGTGTTTTGTCTTTAATACGATAGATTTTTACCTCATAATACATCTGTTTTGCCTTTGGTGCTCCGAAACTATTTAAAGCAACAGAGATGAATAGCAATAATGCCGGAAGTGTACGGTAAAGAACTTTTGATTTTTTCATAGGTAAATTATTGATTATTAATTTATTAAAATACTAATACTCTTTTGAAAAATTCTGGAATATCTTAACAGCACCCTCAGGAGTCAGTTCAGCTCCTGACTGAACGTAGAATCTGTGATACAATGTTATAGATTCCCCTTTCGCCAGGTTATAAACTTTTTTCTCCTGTTTTGAATCGTATGAATTCTGGCCAAGATCATTCATGGCAAAAAGTCCATAGCCGCGTGCATGTGCAAAAGCCGGATAGCCAGGATTTTTCGGGTTATCGAAAATAGCCATGCTGATGGTAGTATTATCTTTCGTTCCGGTAAGAATAATCCACTCATTCCTGGTCCCCCAGACTGCATCTCCCTTTTTACCATTGCTGGAAATATACATACCGGTCACACCTGTATTATCAGTCGCCTTTACAGTTGTAGGATTTCCCTTTTCGTCGGTAAAAATCAAAGATTCATTTGAAGTCATTTCAAAAGCCCTGTCAACTCTTATGGCAATAAGGCCCTCCTTATTATCTGTAATTGTTACAGGACCGTTAGCTGCAGTCAGAGTGGAAATATGGTCAACAGTCCGGGAGGTTTTATCGCCTGAAAAGATATATTTTGTATTTTCTGCCATTACGGTGTTACCTTTGTTATCGTCCCAGTTTGAGGCAACCTCAAGTGTACCTGTTTTACCACTTTCAGCTTTCAGAATTTTTTGAACAGCAATATGTCCATAAGTATCCTTCCTGCTTGCAGGAATAGCTGAAGAGTTGTTCCAGAAATCAAGTCCGTTTACATTGCCATGGTTGAACCATAGTCCGATATGATGCGGATGATCAACACGCTCTCCTTTTCTTGGCTCAATAGGATAGCCTCTTGTTACAACCGATCCGTTTGGAGCATAAATGGGGAACAGAAATGGTTTCTCCTGATTTTCAGGGTATTGGTATGAAGTAAAAAGCTTGCCGCCGACCATTACATCGACCTTGCGCTGGCTGTCGTTCTGTACAAGCTTAACATTTTGACCATTAGCTGTAACAAACAGGGCCATTAATATAAAAGTTAACAGATATCTCATATTTGTATATTTAATATTATTCAAGTTAATTAAAGATTGATCATCATGAATGGTTAATACTGAAATACTTTACCACCTGCAAGAACCTCCTGTTTTGCCTCGTCAAAAGAAGCCTTTTCGCCAGTTCTTAAAGCTGCCGTACACATTATGTTAGCGATAGAATGGTTATAGCCTGCCATAATATCTGCATTAGGTTTCTTCCTGTCGCGAACACATTCCATCCAGTTCTTCATATGAGCATTGGTCATTGGATCCGATCCTGTATTGGCCGAAGTTTCAACCTTAAATCCCGGCAGGTCCATAGA
>JAUYBT010000076.1 GCA_030692905.1 Bacteroidales bacterium | reverse complement strand
TCTTAGCTAATGTTACTCCACGATTGTCTCTGACTGAAAAGACGTTTTAATTCTGTTCTGAATAAAAGATTTTGATTATTCTCCAGCACAGGATCTTTTGCAAGAATATCTTCTGCAATATGTCTGACATATTCTATCAGCTGTCCATCCTTACTCAGGTTAGCAATCTTCAGGTCAAATGGTATTCCGCTCTGTTGTGTTCCTTCAATATCGCCGGGTCCTCTGAGTTGAAGATCGGTTTCCGCAATTTCAAAGCCATCGTTGGTTCTGATCATTACTTCAATCCTTTTAGCCGCTTCTTTTGATAATTTATCTGAGCTCATAAGGATGCAATATGACTGGTCGGCGCCTCTGCCCACTCTACCTCTTAATTGATGCAGCTGGGAAAGGCCAAATCTTTCCACACTTTCGATTACCATAACTGTTGCATTCGGAATATCGACACCAACCTCGATAACTGTTGTTGCGATCAGTATATGAGCATGGCCATCCTTGAACAGCTTCATTGAAATATCCTTGTTTGCCGGTGTCATCTTTCCATGAACTATGCTTATGCAGTATTTCGGGGCCGGGAAAACTCTTGAAATGGTATCCCATCCATCCTCAAGATCTTTATAATCCATCGTTTCAGATTCCTTGATGAGTGGATATACAACATAAATCTGACGATGCTCAGCAATCTGGTTCCTGATAAATCCAAAGACCTTATTCCTTTCTGAATCAGTAAAATGCATTGTTTTTATAGGAACTCTGTCCGGGGGAAGTTCATCTATTACCGAAACATCCAGGTCTCCGTAAAGAGTCATTGCCAGGGTTCTTGGAATTGGGGTGGCCGTCATAACCAGGATGTGAGGCGGATTGAGGTTTTTTTGCCAGAGTCGTGCCCTCTGTGCAACACCGAACCTGTGCTGCTCATCTATAATTACCAATCCAAGATTACTGAACTGAACATTCTCTTCGAGGAGAGCATGTGTTCCGATCAATATATTAAGTGATCTGTCGAGAAGCGACTCCGATATTGATTTCCGGGAGGTTTTTTTTGATGAACCGGTCAGGAGGCAAATTTTGATATCAATCCCATCAAGTAATTTACATATCGTCTGATAATGCTGGTTGGCAAGGATCTCGGTTGGAGCCATAATGCAAGCCTGGTATCCGTTATCAATTGCAATGAGCATACTCATTAATGCTACCAGGGTTTTACCACTGCCCACATCGCCCTGAAGCAAACGGTTCATCTGTTTTCCTGACCCCAGATCTTTCCTGATCTCTTTTATCACCCGTTTCTGAGCATCAGTAAGAGTAAATGGTAAATTTTTATAGTAGAAATTATTAAAATTATCACCGACATTTGAAAAAACAAATCCATTTAATTTAAGATTCCGGTTGGTTTTAAACCTTAAAAGGTTCAGTTGTATATAAAACAGCTCTTCGAATTTCAGCCGGTGCCTGGCCTTTTCAAGCTCATCAGGATTAGAAGGAAAATGAATCTTGTGAAGCGATTCATGCAGATCCAAAAGCCCATATTGAGAAACAAGGTATGCAGGTAATGTTTCCGGCAATCTGAACTTTAACTGTTTCAGGAGATTGCCTATAAGCTTACTGATTGTTTTGGATGTTAAAAACTGGTTTTTAAGCTTTTCAGTAGTACTATACTGTGCCTGGAGTGCCGAGTTAAGTCTTTCTGCCATTTTATTGGCCTCTTCAATTTCGGGATGGATAATATTTATAATTCCGTTAAAAACTCCTGGTTTCCCGAACACAATGAACTCAACCCCCGGGCTATAGCTTCCTGTTATCCATTTTCCACCTTTAAACCAGACCAGTTTAATAGTGCCTGTTTCATCCTGAAAATCAGCAACAAGCCGTTTTCCCGGTCCATGGCCTTCTGTAGAATATCCCTTTAATACACCTCTTATCTGTACAAATGGCAGGTCGGGATCAAGTTCCGCAATTTTATAAAATCTGGTACGGTCAATATACTTATAAGGAAAATAGTAAAGAAGATCACGAAAAGTAAAGATATTCAGCTCTTTATTAAGAAGTTCTGCCCTTTTTGGACCAACACCCGGCAGGTAAGTAATGTTTGTATCGAGAAATTCCTGTACTATCATTCCGGAAAAAATAATTGCAAAAGATATCCGAAAATAAGTATTTTTGAAAACCTGTCCTAATTATAAATGTCAATACTGAAATGATTTTTTTCAGGGCAACCAAATATCTGAAATACATTCTTCTATCAAGGTATAGGAATGGGCATGGTGTACACAGTCCGTTCGTTTTTGATCTTGTATCCCGTGTCTTCCGGAATAAAACTGATCCTGATATTGTCTGTAATATTGAAACGGTAAGAAAGAGATTGATCTCTGACCGCCGGTCCATTATTGTAAAGGATCTTGGTTCAGGGTCAGAAAAACTTAAAACAAACTTAAGAAAAGTGTCAGATATAGCCAGATATTCGTCAGTCCCCGTAAAATATGGAGTTTTACTGTCAAATCTGGCGGCTGAATTCGGCAAACCACTCATAGTAGAATTCGGGACCTCTTTCGGAATAAGTACAATGTACATGGCTGCTTCTTGTCCTGATGCAGTAGTGTACACTATGGAGGGTTGTCATGCGACAGCTGAAATAGCGAGTCATAATTTTAAGGAGGCTGGACTAAATAATATTAAATTAATTACCGGATCTTTCGACGAAATTTTACCGGATATTACAAACACTGGTATTAATCCAGGACTAGTTTTTATTGACGGAAATCACCGGAGAGAGCCGGTAGTAAACTATTTCAACCGGATGGCAGAAATATCTGATAATAAAACGGTTATAATCATTGATGACATCTATTATTCAAGAGAAATGAAAGAGGCCTGGAACGAAATAAAGCAAAATGAAAAGGTCTCCCTTACTGTTGATATCTTCAGGCTGGGAATCGTTTTTTTCAGGGAAGGGATAGATCATAATGACTATATAATCAGATATTAACAAAAATTAAGAATATATAATTTATTATTTGACTTATTTAATATAATTTCGAAAATTCAAAATTTAAGCATTATGAACAAAGCAATTGAGATTCACGATATTGTTAAGAATTACCAGGTTGGATCGGTGATAGTGAGGGCTTTAAGGTCAATCACCATTAATATTGAGAGAAATGAATATGTTGCTATCATGGGGCCATCAGGGTCAGGTAAATCTACCTTGATGAACCTTATTGGATGCCTTGATACGCCGTCAAGTGGTAGTTATCTTCTTAACGGTACCGATGTGAGCAAAATGGAAGATGATTTTCTTGCAGAAATAAGAAATAAGGAGATAGGATTTGTATTTCAGACTTTTAACCTTCTTCCACGGTATTCTGCTTTGGAGAATGTAACATTACCATTAATATATGCCGGAGTATCTAAAGGCGACAGGGAAAAAGTGGCTATTGAAACCCTTGAACAGGTAGGGCTTGGCGATAGGATGACTCATAAGCCAAATGAATTATCAGGAGGACAGCGTCAGCGTGTTGCTATTGCCAGGGCTCTGGTAAACAAACCATCAATTATTCTTGCGGATGAGCCAACCGGGAACCTCGATAGTAAGACAGCGATTGATATTATGGGGCTGCTCGATGACATTCACAAAAAGGGGAATACTGTGATTGTTGTTACACACGAGGAGGATATTGCTAAACATGCTGCCCGTATCATCCGGCTTTTTGACGGAGAGGTGTCTCATGACTATCCCAATGAAAAGTATGTAAAGGCTTAATTCTTTTCATCTGACATTATTTACAGATGGTTTTTCCTTTATATTGAACCATGAAGATCTATACCCTAACAGGTGACGATGGTACTACTTCCTTGTCGGGAGGCAGAAGGGTTCCGAAGCATTCTATCCGCGTGGAAGCATATGGTTCTGTCGATGAACTTATTGCATGGTTTGGCCTGTTAAGGGATCACAAAGAAAACCTCAAACGAAGAGAACTGCTGATCTATATCCAGAGTCAGCTTATGATTTGTGCTGCTGCACTCGCATACGACCGCGAAAACAGTAACAGCAAAAAGTTATTGCCTGATGCTGACTGCATATCAGTAATTGAAAAAGAAATTGACCGAATGGAAGATGCACTTCCTCCTTTGAAGAATTTTATTTTACCAGGTGGAAATATACTCGTATCATATTGTCATATAGCCAGATGTGTATGCCGCAGGGCAGAAAGGGCAGTTTTAAGGCTAAACGAAGCTGAAGAATCTCCTGAAATAGTTAATAAATTCCTGAACCGGCTTTCCGATTATTTATTCGTATTATCCCGAAAAATAGGCTTAGAGCTTGATATTGAAGAGATTAAGTGGTCTGTTTAATATGTTAAAAATCTTAAAAAAGGTATTGCTTTTTAAGTAAAATAATATATATATTTGCAGACTTTGTTTAAAGCTTAACTTAATCAGGAAAATATGTATTGGACACTTGAATTAGCATCAAAACTTGAGGATGCTCCATGGCCTGCCACTAAGGATGAGCTGATTGATTTCGCCATAAGGTCAGGTGCCCCGATGGAGGTTATTGAAAATCTGCAGGAAATTGAGGATGAGGGAGATATCTATGAAAGTATTGAAGATATCTGGCCCGATTATCCAAGTAAAGACGACTTCTTTTTTAATGAAGATGAATATTAAAAAAGAGACTGACCTTATGAGATCAGCCTCTTTTTTATTCCTTGAATATATCAGCCTTTTTCTTAGGCTTCAGACTATCGAACCAGTTAAAACCTTTCAGACGTATAGGATCCGGTTTGGCCGGTTCAGGCGGATCAATAAATCCTTCAGGATTCCCGTTTTCAGAAACCTCTGTTATTTTACCTTTTTCCACATAAACCTCAATATTTGCGCATTTTGACGTGTTAACCCCTGCAACATCTTCGTCATCAAGAAGATAATAGATTAATTCCCCGTTTCCTTTGATATCTATCTTATACAATTCATTGTTTTTAAAATAGCCGGTAAGTGACCGGCCTTTGATCTGGTTAAATCTTAATGTGTCTATCTGGCTTATCACAAAAGCTGAATTGTATAATTCCAACCTGTCTGTCTGACGGTTTTTAGTAAATATTGCCATTGAATCGGAGGTTAGCTGGTTTTCTCCCGACCAGATTACCGGTGAGCTGTAAAACCGGATAACTGAATCCTGAAATGAATAGGAGAGAGAATCGCATTTGGCCTGCAGATTTTTACTGAATACACGGCACCCATAATAAGCTTTCATCAGTCTGTAACCCTTTGCAGATGTATCAGATACAGTTATTGCGCGTATAGTATCGGCATGAAGAAAAAGTGAGTCACCTCTTGAAACCTGTATGAACATAGCCCTGTCAGTAACCATAAATCTTTCGGGTTGTTTGAAATACCATGCGTAATTTCCCTGCACGATCAGGTTGTTGGTTGTGTCTTCAATTACAACATTGCCAAATGACTGGCCATAGCCTGTTATATTATCAAAAAATAATGAATCGCCGTGAATGATCTGTTCTCTGTTGTCGATTACAGCATTTTTCCAGATACGGGTAACATCATTTTTTGTGTCGTACCAGCCTTTTTCACAATAAAGATATAGACTGTCGCCATTTAACTCTGTCGGACCGGTAAAAAATGCAGTTTCTGTTTTGGTATTGTAATCCATTGTGTCAGCAGTCATTACATAATCGGGATTTACAATTTTCACACTATCCTTGAAATGAAAGAAATTCTCTGACACAAAATAAATACCTATTATGCTTGTAAGAGTATTCCCGGCATTCGTTATCCTTCCTTTAGTATTGTAACGGGCGATTCTGTTTTTTACATCATAATCGATTGCATCGGTATAGAGGTGAGTCTCCTTATCAATGAGTTCTACATTACCATTTACAAGGGCTCTTTCACTTTTCCCATCATAAAACAGGTAATCACCAAAAAGATCAAGAGTGTCTCCCTGTTCGATATGTATCTTACTGAATGCAGTTACCTGATTTTTGTCTGGCGAATAATAAGCACTATCGCATGACAATGTTATTTCATTGTGTTCAAGGAGGACATTCCCCAGAAAATGGTGTATATCTTTTCCGGTTTGTGGATCTCTCGTAATAATATCTTCATCAGCATACTTAAGTTCTATTTTTTTTCTCTCAGGTTTTTTAATAGGGGTGATCTGTGACTGAATATTAGGTGAAAATAATAGGAAAATCGCGACATAAAGTATATGTCTGACAGGAAATATATTGAGCAGGTACCTGAAAATTTTTATTTCAACCATCCTTTTTTCAAAAATTCACATGATTTGAATTCCTCACTTATTTTAAGATAGGTGATCTCAATTTTCTCTTTGACCCATTTATCA
>JAUYBT010000059.1 GCA_030692905.1 Bacteroidales bacterium | reverse complement strand
GAGCATCGGATGATCTTTAAACTCATCTCCACGGTAATTGTTTTCCTGAAGCTTGTGTTTCTGGATCATTGTCCCCATTGCGCCATCGAGGATGAGGATTTTTTGTTGAATAATATCTTCAATAGTTTGTTTCAATTTGTTATGTTATTAATTTACAAGTTCTTACAAATTAAATATATTCTTTTCTCCCTCTTTTTTTACCCCCCAACCCCCCACATGGGGGGCTAGTACATAAAAAACTGCATCTTAAGCCCCCCAAATGGGGGGTAAATATCCAACAGATTTCTTAGCCCCCCTAAAGGGGGGTTGGGGGGTTGATTTTTCTTCCTGTGTTCACTATAAAAACATCCAGACCACGAAGTTGTTCCCGCAAAGTATACAGTCTTTCAAGATTCACAACTCCGATTACATATTTATGAAATCTCCCGCTAAAGTATTCCGACACTTCCTCAAATCCAAATAATTCCCTGTCCTTTTCATCTTTGTACCTTAAGTATACCTCCAGTTTGTAGTCGCGGGTGTAATTTGAGACCGTTCCCTGCTGAAACTTTTTATATTCATATCTGTAACCATATGAGTTTGCTGAGATATCTGAAAGTACGGCGCTTCCGGTTGCATGTCCTCCTGCTCCCTTCCCGCTGAAAAATTGTTTATCGGCAAATGCAGCCTCAGTAATTACCCCATTATACTCATTATCTACGTTATATAGATATTTGTCGGATGAAATAAATCGTGGAAGAACAAAACTGGTTATTGTATTTTCATTTGTCTTGCCGACATAAGGCACAAGTTTGATCTTATACCCCTTTTCTTTAGCATACTGGATATCAAATTTTGAAATTGTATTGATGCCATAATGAAAGACTTCCTCCGGTTCAAGAAATAGACCATAAGCATGACCGGTAATAATACATAGCTTGTACTTTGCATCCCAGCCTTCAACATCAAGAGTCGGATCTGATTCTGCGAAACCCTTCTCCTGAGCCTCTTTCAAAGCGTCTGCATAAGGAATCCCCTCGTTATGCATTTTTGTCAGAATATAATTTGTCGTGCCATTCAGGATACCACGCAAAGAGTAGAGCAGTTCATTATCATAATATTCCTCAAGATTCCTGATTATGGGAATGCTTGCTCCGGCTGAGGCTTCATAAAGAAGTGATACCTTATACTTTCTCTGCAACTCAACAAGCTCCTTAAAATGTTTTGCCACCATTATCTTGTTAGCAGTCACAACATTTTTCCCGCTTTTCATCGCTGTGGTCACGATATTGAATGCTTCGTCTGCGTCATCAATAAGCTCAACGACCAGGTTGATCGAGGGATCATTCAGGATATCATTCTTATCGAAGGTGAAATTCGACATCGGGATCCTTCTCTTTTTTGTGCGATCCTTAACACATATCCTTACAATATCGGCCTTAAAACCTTTGCTGCTGTTCAGTACGTCATGAAGTCCCTGACCAACGCATCCATAGCCGAATAATCCTATTTGTAATTTTTCTCTTGTCATCTCAATGTGATACATTAATGTTTTTTTACTTTCCCAAAATCTACCTTTCTTCCCTGCAACGCTTATGTTACCTTTTTAACCCACCCCTTCCCCCTCCAGGGAGGGGAACTATTAGGTTAATCTCTATCCCAGAATTTTCTGACAGTTTCAGTTACTGATTCTGATTCTATAAGGAATCCGTCGTGCCCGTAAAATGAATCTATTTCAACATACTCCGCATCCGGTATATTTGCTGCAACATACTTCTGTTGCTCAACAGGGAAAAGGATATCCGAGGTAATACCAATACAGAGTGTTTTTGCCTTTACACTGCTGAGAGCTTTGGCTGATCCCCCTCTTCCTCTGCCAATGTTGTGTGTGTCAGAAAGGCAGACCAGGCTGTAATAAGAGTATGGGTTGAATCTGTTAACAAGTTTATCTCCCTGGTAAACCTGGTAAGAAGAAGCTTTAAAAGAGGAGATTTTCTCATCATCCTGTTCAACCTGTGTCCGGTTATAGGCAGCAGGATTCCGGTAACTAAGCAGAGCGATAGCCCTTGCAGCTTTCAAACCTTTTTTACCTCCCTCAGGAATATTCGCTGTAAATGATTGGTCAGCTTCCATAGCAAGACGCTGTGACTCACTGAATGCAATTGCCCATGGTGACTGCCTTGAACTTGATGCGACAAATACCAGCCCCTTTACAATATCAGGATACATTATACTATACTCCAGCGATTGAAACCCCCCGATTGAGGCCCCAATTATAGTATGTATATGTTTAATATTCAAATGTTTTCTAAGTATTTCATGAACATTTACCAGATCTCTGATAGTTATCAACGGAAAATCCTTCAGCCATGGACTACCAGTGCCCGGATTTACCGAAGCCGGACCAGTGGTCCCATAACAGGAACCCAGCACATTTGCGCATACAATAAAGTATCTCTCCGGATCAAAAAGAAGACCCTTCCCTACCATGCCCGGCCACCACGATTCCACATCGGAGTTGGCAGTGAGGGCATGGCAAACCCAAATGACATTATCAGCTTCACTGTTCAACTTTCCCCATGTGCTATACACTATTTCCAGAGCCGGTAAAATTGCTCCTGTCTCCGTTTTAAAAGGTTGGTTATATTTCAGTGTATCCATTATAAAACCTGCTTGAATGCCTGTTCAAAATCATAAATAATATCATCGATATGCTCAATACCGACCGAGACCCTGAAGAGACCCGGTTCTATACCCACGGCAAGTTGGTCTGCTGCAGAAAGCTGTGAGTGAGTTGTTGCAGAGGGTTGAATTATGAGTGTTTTGGCATCACCCACATTTGCAAGATGGCTCACTAATTCAAAATGCTCAACCAGTTTTACTGCTCTTGATTTTTCTGCCTTCAAAACAAAACTCAGAACTCCGCCGGCCCCTTTCGGGAGATATTTTTTTGCCAGTTCATGGTAAGGATTTCCTGATAGTCCGGGGTAATTTACCTTTTCCACACCCGGATGAGTTTCAAGCCATTTTGCCAGGGCAAGAGTATTCTGAATATGACGTTCCATCCTGAGAGAAAGGGTTTCAAGTCCCTGGAGAAGAAGAAAAGAATTGAAAGGGCTAATACAAGGGCCAAGGTCCCTTAATCCTTCAACACGTGCTTTTACAATGAATGCAATATTTCCTGCGGGTGACGTCTGTGAGAATATTTCACCGAAAACTTTTCCGTGATAACCTTCTGCAGGTTCGGTAAAGACAGGAAAATTGCCATTGTTCCAGTTAAAATTGCCGGCATCGGTAATTACGCCTCCTATACTTGTTCCGTGTCCACCAATCCATTTAGTAGCCGATTCAACAATAATATTGGCGCCATATTCGATAGGACGGCACAGATAGCCGCATGCACCAAAAGTATTGTCGACAACAAGTGGCAGTCCATGCTTGACGGCAAGTGATGCCAGCACTTTAAAATCAGGTATTTCGAACCCAGGGTTCCCTATTGTTTCAATGTAAATGGCTTTGGTATTGCCATCGATCAGTTTTTCAAAGGAATCCGGATTAAGGTCTTTTGCGAACCTGGCATCAATACCAAAGTTAGCAAATGTGACCTTAAACTGGTTATGAGATCCGCCATAGAGAAAGGGCGAAGTGACAAAGTTTTCTCCTTTCCTCAAAATAGTTGTCAGTGCAATGAACTGAGCTGCATGTCCTGAAGAGACTGCCAGGGAAGCAACTCCACCTTCGAGGGCAGCCACCCTTTTTTCGAAGACATCGGTTGTAGGGTTATTCATACGTGTATAAATATAACCCACTTCTGTAAGCTCAAACAGATCAGCAGCATGTTTGGCATTTTTAAAAACGTATGAAGAGGTCTGGTAAAGAGGCACAGCTCTTGATAATGTTTCTTTATCGGGTAGATGACCGGCGTGTACCTGTAATGTTTCAAATTGTATTTTTCTTGTTTCCATTTTATTATTTTAAAAAATTTTACAAAATACCGGATAGACAGATATAACTATCTCTTCACGATCTCCGGCGTTTAACTTGGAAAATGTCTGATTGCAAATCAAAACTCTTACCGGCACATGCACATAGGCATGAGCGGCATGATAAAGTTGTTGTGTGTCAGATGAATTGAATTCATTTTTTTTCGTGTTAAATTTTTATCATCTCCCGGCTTTCCGGGATTAGGTTTTGGCACCGTTCTCCTAAACTGCAGGATTGGTTGCCAGGGTTTCGCAGAGCCTAATCTCTTCACCCTTCTTAATAAAAACCAAACACCCTTTAAAGGAAGGAATATTTGATTTGTGGGGTCAAAGATAAAAATGATTTTTAGAAATGCAAAAAAATAATAAAATAAATATTTAACTTACTTTTGTCGTATTAAACAAAATTATAATGCAAAACAACTTATTCATCTATAACAGCCTCTCTAAAAAGAAGGAACTCTTCAAACCGCTTCATTCATCATTTGTCGGCTTGTATGTCTGCGGCCCGACCGTTTACAGCGATGCCCATCTTGGTCATGCCAGGCCGGCAATAACCTTCGATCTGTTGTTCCGATATCTGACACATCTTGAATATAAGGTACGATATGTCCGCAATATAACTGATGTCGGCCATCTTGAAAATGATGCTGACGAGGGTGAAGATAAGATTGAAAAGAAAGCACGTTTCGAACATCTCGAGCCAATGGAGGTGGTACAGAAATACATGAATACCTTTTATAAAAATATGGAACAGCTCAACACCCTTCATCCTTCTATTGAACCAAGGGCAAGCGGACATATAATTGAACAGCAGGAACTTATAAAAGTGATACTGGCAAACGGCTTTGCCTATGAAGTAAACGGATCAGTCTATTTTGACGTCCTTAAATACAACAAAAAATATAAATACGGTAAGCTTTCGGGGCGTACTCTTGAAAAGCTTCAGAGCAGTACCCGAAATCTTGAGGGTCAGGATGAAAAAAAGAATTCTTTCGATTTTGCCCTTTGGAAAAAAGCATCTCCGGAACATCTGATGAACTGGCCTTCGCCTTGGAGTGTGGGATTTCCCGGCTGGCATCTCGAGTGTTCCGCAATGAGTATCAAATATCTTGGAGAGGTTTTTGATATCCATGGAGGCGGAATGGATCTTAAGTTTCCTCATCATGAATGTGAAATAGCCCAATCGAGTGCCGCACTGGGTAAAGAATCTGTCCGGTACTGGATCCATAATAATATGATTACAATTAATGGGCAGAAGATGGCCAGGTCACTCGGAAATTTCATTACCCTCGATGAGCTCTTCAGCGGAAATCATAAGTTGCTCACCCAGGCATACAGCCCGATGACAATAAGGTTTTTTATCCTGCTTGCTCATTATCGGAGTTCACTGGATTTCTCGAACGAAGCCCTTCAGGCCGCAGAAAAAGGACTTGCAAGGTTATTGAAGGCAATTGAAACTCTTAAAAAGCTAAAGCCATCAGATTTCTCTACAGTTGACATTAAAAAACTAAATGAGAAATGCTATGAAGCCATAAATGATGATCTCAATAGCCCTATATTGCTGTCTCATTTGTTTGAGGGGATGAAATATATTAATTCTGTAAATGACGGATTAGAAAAACTTAATAGTGCTGATATTGAGTCTCTTAAAAATCTTTTAGAAACTTTTGTTATTGAAATCCTTGGTCTAAAAAGTGAAAAAGAAACCGATAACGATAAACCTTTCATCAATGAGCTTATTGATGCTAGTTTGAACATTAGGCAAATCATTAAACTTAATAAAGATTGGAGTACTTCAGATAAGATCCGGGAAGAACTCAATAAAATTGGCATCATTATCAAAGATAAGAAAGACGGGGTGGATTGGGAAAGAGAGTGATCTTAATAATCCCCTCCCTGGAGGGGCAAGGGGTGGGTTCTTCTTCAAAGATCCCCTCCCTGGAGGGGCAAGGGGTGGGTTCTTCTTCAAAGATCCCCTCCCTGGAGGGGTTAGGGGTGGGTTCATCTTCAAAGATCCCCTCCTGGGAGGGGCAAGGGGTGGGTTCTTAAATAAAAAGCAAATGCCAGTTAAAAGAAAAATAATCCCATATAATCCGGAACTTAAAGATCTTGCAAGAGAATTAAGAAAAAACATGACCCTTTCTGAAGTTCTGTTATGGAATGAACTGAAACAAAAACAAATACTTGGGTGTGATTTTGACAGACAACGACCTATTAGTAATTTCATAGTTGATTTTTATTGTAAGGAATTATCTCTGGCAATTGAAATTGATGGAGATACTCATATTTATAGATATGATTATGATGATGAAAGGCAGAGTGTTCTTGAAGGACTGGGAATACACTTTTTAAGATTTGAAGATATTGAGGTTAAAAAGAATATGTCGAATGTACTAAGAGTGATTGAAGACTGGATAGAGAAGAATAAACCCACCCCTGGCCCCTCCGAGGAGGGGAACCAAATAGAGAAAGATTTGATCCGGAACAATAAACCCACCCCTGACCCCCCTCACTTCGTTTGGGGCAGGCTCTCCGAGGAGGGGAACCTTATTTAGATAACCTATTTACAGCTAATTATGATTCCCCACACTTACATAACCACATATATCTCCACCCCGGTCTCAATCGGCTCCACTTCCCTCGGTGGCGACTACCCTATCCGTATCCAGTCGATGACGAACACAGATACTCTCGACACCAAAGCTTCTGTTGCACAATGCATCAGGATCATTGAGGCGGGTGCCGATTATGTGAGGCTTACAGCCCAGGGGGTCAGGGAGGCTGAGAACCTGGCGGTCATAAAAAAAGAGTTGCGAAAAGCAGGCTTCTCCACTCCTCTAATTGCCGATATACATTTTAATCCCGTTGCAGCCGAGACAGCCGCACGGCTGGTCGAAAAGGTGAGGATCAATCCGGGTAACTATGCCGATAAAAGAGCCACCTTTGAAAAACAGAAACTTACAGAAAAGGAGTACAATGAAGAACTTGAGAGGACCCATACAAAACTGCTTCCTCTGATAAATATCTGCCGGGAGAATAAAACTGCTATCCGCCTCGGCATTAACCATGGCTCTCTCTCCGACCGTATTATGACCCGCTTCGGGAACACCCCGGCAGGAATGGTGTTTTCTGCCATGGAGTTTATAAAGATCTTCAGGGCAGAGAATTTCAATGATCTTGTTCTCTCAATGAAATCATCAGACACTGCGATAATGATCGAAGCTACCCGGATGCTTGTCAGAATGATGCAGAGTGAAGGTGTATCATATCCACTTCATCTTGGTGTTACTGAAGCCGGCGAAGGTGAAGACGGAAGGATCAGATCCGCTGCAGGAATCGGAGCCCTTCTTTCCGAAGGGATCGGTGATACAATAAGGGTCTCATTATCGGAAGATCCTGAAAAAGAAATACCTGTGGCAAAAAAACTTGCCGGTTACTATCCGAGAGGAATTTCCAATTCAAAACCGGAGAAACCCCTTAGCTTTAAATTTCCACCATCAAAGCCTAAGATCCTTAAGAAAATAAACGGGCCTCTGGTAATTTCAAATATGACATCATATCCTGAAATAGATGCAGATAGTTACAAAGATGCCGGGTATATCGTGAATACAAAAACAGGAGAGATAAAAAGAACCGATAGTTCCGCGGATCTGATAATAACTAAAGGATGCCCTGAAAATATTCCTGATGATGTTTCACTGATACTCCCGTATAAGATCTGGTTTGATCACAGGGATGATGAAAGATTGTTCCCGTTGTTCTCTCCCGAGACATTTCATGAAAGTACTTTCAGATCAGATAAACTCAATGTTTTGCTTACCGGTTCTCATTTCAATATTGAATATCTTAGAAGGCCTGATCCGGCCACGACTCTTGTCATTTTCACTTTTCATCCTGAAAAAGAGAAGTATGCTCCCGATCATTTTCTGAATGCTCTTGAAAAAACCAACCTTATCCATAATATAGTGCTCAATCCGGTCTTTCGTGAAAACAATATTGAAGACCTTCAGATTAAAGCCGCTTCACTTCTTGGCCGCTTTGTTATTGATAAAAGAGTCTCAGGAATTTCTGTTACCAACATCGGGGAAGTTGATTTCAGAGAGGTAACAGCTACTGCCTTTTCAATACTGCAATGCACCAGGACACGTATCACGCGGACATTGTATCTCTCGTGCCCTACATGCGGACGCACAAAATTCAACCTTCAGGAATCAGTAAGAAAAGTAAAGGAAGCCACCGGTCATCTGAAAGGTCTTAAAATAGCTGTCATGGGATGCATTGTAAATGGCCCGGGAGAGATGGCCGGGGCCGATTACGGATATGTCGGAGCTGCCAATGGTAAGGTACATATTTACAGAGGAACAATTCCGGTTCTGAAAAGCATACCTGAAAAAGATGCTGCCGGGGAGCTGCTAAAGCTTATTGAGGGAGATCGAAGTGAATAATAATTCATCACCGAACCACACGAACTCACCCCCCAGCCCCCTCTCTGCTCTGCAAAGAGGGGGCGTAAAGCATTGAATGTTAATTAATTTCCCCTCTTTACGAAGTAGAGAGGGGGAACACAAGGGGGTGAGTTCGTGTGGATAAGAGAAGAGGTTGGGGATGAGGTAAATATTATTACACCAACCTGTAATCGAGCTGCTTCTTCTGAAGATCTGCTTTCACGACCTCTATATTAACACGGTCGCCAAGGGTGTAAATTTTACCCGTTGAACGTCCTTTTATACAATAGTTCTCCTCATCATATTCATAGAAATCATCTGCAAGTTCCCTTATATGTATCATCCCCTCGCACTGATTCTCAACGATCTCCACATAAATTCCCCATTCGGTAACACCCGATATAACACCTTCAAATTCTTTCCCGGTCTTATCGCTCATATACTCGACCTGTTTGTATTTAACAGATGCTCTTTCAGCCTCGGCTGCAAGTCTTTCCATCTTTGATGAGTGGTTACACATCTTTTCGTACTTATCCCGGACACCGGGATTTTCTTCAGAAAGGTAAGCAGACAGAAGCCTGTGTACCATCATGTCGGGATAACGGCGAATTGGTGATGTAAAATGGGTATAATATTTAAACGATAGTCCATAATGGCCAATATTATCTGTTGAATAGATCGCTTTTGCCATCGACCGCAGGGCAAGTGTTTCAATGATATTCTGTTCCTTCTTGCCGGCCACGGAGTGCAATAACTTATTCATTGCTTTTGGAAGGGATGTATGATCATCTTCAATCAGCTTATAACCGAAACGGGTAATAAAATGGCTGAAGTTGCTTATCTTTTCAGGATCAGGTTTATCGTGAATGCGGTAAACAAAAGTTTTTCCTCTGAGTTTTTTACCTACATATTCTGCAACGCGTTTATTAGCCAGAAGCATGAACTCCTCAATAAGCTGATTGGCCGTACCCATTTCGCGGAATTTTATACCCAGGGGTTTCCCGGCTTCATCAAGGTCAAACTTCACTTCAATCTTTTCAAAAGCAAAAGCACCGGAAGCAAATCTTTTTGCCCGGAGTTGCTGCGCCAGCTTATGAAGGACAAGAACCTGCTCTTTCATATCGCCCTCTTCGGTATCAATTACCTGCTGCGTTTCATTATACGAAAATCTTTTATCGGAATTGATAATTGTCCTTCCAAACCATTCACTGATCACTTCCGATTTATCATTCAATTCAAAAACAACCGAGTAGGTAAGCTTATCTTCTGCAGGACTGAGTGAGCAGATATTATTCGAAAGTCTTTCGGGAAGCATGGCAACCACCCTGTCAACCAGATAAATAGATGTAGCCCTCTGTTTTGCCTCCTCTTCTACCAATGAGCCAATTTTCACATAGTG
>JAUYBT010000057.1 GCA_030692905.1 Bacteroidales bacterium | reverse complement strand
ATAAGCGAGGTTACCAGAAATCAGATACAAAATAATCAATCAAAAAACATTACTAGTATGCGCTGTAATACTTCATTAACCAAAGATGAGATAAACAGGTACAGCAGGCAGATACGTCTGGCTGAAGTAGGAAAGGAAGGACAGGAGAAAATAAAAGGAACATCGGTGCTTGTAGTTGGCGCTGGTGCGTTAGGTTGTCCGGTACTTCAATATCTGACAGTTGCCGGAGTTGGTATGTTGGGGATCGTGGATAATGATTGGGTCGATGAGTCCAATTTAAACCGGCAAGTATTATATACCCTGAAAGACATAGGCAAGCCTAAGCCTTTGGCAGCCAAACAAAAGCTTAAACTTCTGAATCCCGAAGTAACACTCAAAGTGCATTTTATCCGGATGGATAAAGTATCCGCTTTGAAAATTATTTCTCAATATGATATAATTGTTGATTGCACCGATAATTTCGCCACACGTTATTTAATAAATGATGCATGTGTAATACTTAATAAACCATTAGTGTATGGAGCAATACATAAGTTTTCAGGACAGTTAATGGTGTTGAATTACCACGATGGCCCGACACTAAGATGTCTTTACCCTGAACCTCCTCATCCTCTGGAGGTTCCTTCATGTGAAGAATTTGGTGTAATTGGTTCTATCCCGGGTTTAATAGGTTCATTACAGGCAACAGAAGTATTAAAAATCATACTCGGACTTGATGGAGTCCTTTCAGGTAAACTCTTTATGATTGATACACTGAATTTTAATACCTGGGTTTCTACATTTGAAAGAAACCCTGACTTCTCTGAAATTACCGAACTTGGAGAATATGAAGATAGTAGTTTATATGATAATAAATCAGTTAAAGAAATTTCAGCCAGTACGCTAAGAAAAATGCTTTCAAAAAACCCGGGAATCCAGGTAATTGATCTCAGAGACAAGGGAGATAAGGATGATATCGGATTTAAAACAATTTCGATACCCCATTATGACGTCAGCAGGAAGATCAAACGTTTTTCCCGTAATGATGCTATTGTTTTTTATTGCCGGTCAGGAAGCAGAAGTACAAATGTTATAAACTATCTTCAGAAAGTACACAATATGGAGAATTTGTACAGCCTGGTAATTTGATATCAATCAATAAGGAATCATGAAAAATTCTGAAAATAAAACGGAATCGTATAGTAAGATTAAATACACCTGTCCGATGAAGTGCGAGGGCGCAAAGGTCTATGACCAACCCGGAAACTGCCCGGTATGTAAAATGCATCTGGTTCCTGTTGATGGGAATAACAAACATGGCGAACATCATCATGCGGATGTTCAACAAGAACATGGTCATGAAGCTCATGAGCAGAAAAAGGTTAAAAAAGAGGAAGGCATTACAACTGGTAACATGATTTATACCTGCCCCATGCATCCCCAGGTGAAACAAAACAAGCCTGGCAGTTGTCCGATATGTGGTATGGACCTGGTTTCTGAAAAACCACAGGATACCAATGAAGAAGAAAAAGCATACCGGAAGATGGCAAAGAAATTTTGGATTGCATTGGCTCTTACAATCCCGGTATTCCTTTTGGGAATGTCAGATTTTTTTCATTTTTTACATATAGATTCTTTAGTTTCAAAAAGGGTCTTGGGTTGGGTAGGACTTTTGCTTGCCTCTCCTGTAGTTTTTTATTCCGGTTGGGAATTTTTTAAACGTGGGTGGAGTTCCATAAGAAGGAGGTCGCCAAATATGTGGACATTAATTTCCTTAGGCGTTGGTGCTGCATATTTTTTCAGTGTATTCGCTCTTTTGTTTCCCGGGATATTCCCGGAACAGTTTAAAGACATTCAAGGAAATGTTCATCTGTATTTCGAAGCCGCCGCCGTAATACTGACTCTTGTACTATTAGGACAAGTTTTGGAGCTGAGAGCTCACAGCAAAACCAATTCGGCCATGAAAGCCTTGCTTAATCTTGTTCCGCCGGTAGCAAGAATAATCCATGACGGGAAGGAAGAAGAAATCCCTTTGGAACAAGTTAAAGCAGGTGATGTTCTGCGGGTGAAACCTGGTGAAAAGATACCGGTGGATGGAGTCGTAACTGACGGTAATGCTTTTGTAGACGAAAGCATGATTACAGGAGAACCCATGCCCGTTGATAAATCGAAGGGCGACAAGATAACAGGAGGGACTATCAATGGAAAAACCGTTTTTGAAATGAGAGCCGAAAAAGTGGGACACGATACCTTGCTGGCTCGGATCATCGAAATGGTAAACGAAGCAAGCCGGTCAAGGGCGCCTATACAAAAACTGGTCGATATAGTGGCTAAATATTTTGTACAAATTATTATAGCTATTGCACTTATTACGTTTGCAGTATGGGCAATATGGGGGCCGCAACCCGCTTACGTTTATGCATTTGTCAATGCGGTGTCTGTCTTAATCATTGCATGTCCGTGTGCACTGGGATTGGCTACGCCCATGTCAATAATGGTAGGCACTGGTCGTGGGGCGCAATCGGGTATTCTGGTAAAAGATGCACGTGCTATTGAGGAAATGAATAAAGTTGACACCCTGATAATTGATAAGACAGGCACTATTACCGAAGGAAAGCCAAGCCTTAAAGGATTTAAATCCTTTGGAAAATTAAGCGATGAGGAAATTCTCAGGCTCGCTGCTTCGATTGATACAAATAGTGAACATCCTCTTGCAGAAGCCATAGTGAAAGGGGCAAAAGAAAAAAACCTCGGATTGATAAAATTAGACAATTTTGAATCGGTTACAGGTAAAGGAGCACAAGCACTTTATCAGGGCAAAAAGATAGGACTAGGAAATCAACGGTTACTGGAAGGCTTCAAGACATCTCTGAATAATGATAAAAAGAAACTGGTTGAAGAATGGCAACTTTCAGGACAGACAGTAATGTATTTAATTTTAGAAAACAACGTGGAAGGTGTTATTGGCGTTACCGACAGAATTAAAGAAGCTTCTGCCAAAGCCATTCAAGCTTTACAAAAAATGGGTGTGAAAGTAATCATGCTTACCGGCGATAATGAAATTACTGCCAAAGCTGTAGCCGGGGAGTTACACCTCGATGGTTTCAAAGCCGATTGTCTGCCGGATGATAAATACAATGAAGTTAAAGAATTGCAAGGACAAGGCCACGTTGTAGCTATGGCCGGCGATGGTATTAATGATGCTCCTGCCCTGGCTCAGGCCAACATTGGAATAGCTATGGGTACAGGCACAGATATTGCCATGCAAAGTGCCGAAATCACACTTGTAAAAGGTGACCTGAATGGAATTGTCCGTGCAAAGGATCTTAGCAGAGAAGTTATGCGGAATATCAAACAAAATTTATTTTTTGCCTTCGTTTACAATGTCCTTGGAGTGCCTATTGCAGCAGGATTGTTATATCCTATTTTTGGAATTTTACTCAGTCCAATGATTGCGGCAGCAGCTATGAGTTTCAGTTCAGTATCGGTTATTGCTAATGCACTACGTCTGAGAAGAAAATGATAAAAGCAGATGACGAGACCTATAAATCGTTGCCGGAGTGTTGCCTTTACAGGAAATAGATTGATTATCAATAAAATAAACATCTATCTAAGAAAATTAATCAAAGAGAAACAACTGCCGGTCATCACAATCATCCGATTCGAGGTTTGAGATACTTACCCCTAATAACCTTATCCTGGTGGCTTCGAACTTAATCGATTTACGAATATCTGAAACCTCCCGATGAAGTGTATCAAAATCGCGGATATAATTCTGAAGAGTTTTACTTCGGGTTATCTGCCGGAAATCTGAAAACTTAACCTTGAGAGTGATCGTCCTTCCGGTGGTTTCTGAATGTTCAAGCCGTTCCATAAGCTCTTTTTCAAGCTTATATAACTCTGCAATGATCTCAAAACGGGTTGTCAGATCTTTCTCATAAGTGAGTTCTGTACCAATAGATTTGCGTTCCTGATCCGGTTCAACAGGGCGTTCATCAATACCTCTCACAATATCGTAAAAGAAGGCACCGGCTTTGCCAAAATTTCTTACAAGAGATAATAAATCCCACTTCTTCAGATCAGAACCTTTATGAATTCCAAGTTTATGCATCTTTTGTGCAGTCACTTTTCCGATACCATAGAATTTTTCGACAGGCAGCTCTTCAATGAACTTTTCAGCCTCTTCGGGGCGAATAAGGAAGAGACCATCGGGCTTGTTAATATCGGAGGCTATCTTTGCAAGAAATTTATTCACTGAAATGCCGGCCGAAGCTGTAAGACCGGTTCTGCGCTTTATCTCAGTCCTTATCTGTTTTGCAATGACTGTCGCTGATCCTATTTTCTTTTTATCATCAGTTACATCGAGAAATGCTTCATCAATTGAAAGTGGTTCAATAATATCGGTATACTCTTTAAAAATCTCAAACACGCTGGCAGAGACCTCAATGTAACGCCCGAAATTGTGTTTTACGAATATAAGATCGGGACACAAACGTTTGGCAATTACTGATGGCATTGCTGATCTGACCCCGAATTTCCGGGCTTCATAACTGGCTGCAGCAACAACACTCCTCTCCCCGCTTCCTCCTACGGCAACAGGCTTGCCTTTAAGCTCAGGGTTGTCGAGCTGTTCAACAGATGCAAAAAACGCATCCATATCTATATGAATAATCTTTCTCAAAAAATAATAAATTCAAGTACTCAGTCTTACTATATTAAAAATCACCCACTTCCCAAGGGGCTGTTTAAAAAGTGGTATGCTTTTTCGACAACCCAAAATTCGCTATTAATAACAAATCTAAGAAATAATTGCTTTGAAAATTGATAGGTATTAACCAACATTGCAGTATATTTCAAATTCAGGATTTTGGAAACAGGTTCAGAAAAAAAATGAAGCTCTTTGCACTTGTACTTACCCACCATAGGTTATGGGGATCAGTCCTATTACCTTATATTATTCAAAATGAGCCTAACAAAAAGTATTATAAATTATCAGAATGCCTATACCCATTTCCCAATATTGATACATTAGGTAAACTCACATCGGAAGAGAGAGAGGTTGTAAAGATCATCAATGAGTATACCGACAGAAATCTGTTCCAACTGTTTTCAAAAGATAGTACTGTGAAGGTATTTCTCGAAAAGGTAACTTCTGATAAGCTGGAGAACTTTATCAGACCCTTTATAGAAAGAAGAATTTATAAATGCCTTACAATATCAAGAGACGAAAATATTCCCGTTTATTTTCAGCGGACTAAGGCAGGCACACTTCATTTAGAAGATCAGCTTTACCTGAGTGATGATAATGCCGAACCTGTATTCAGATTCACAAGAAATGAGGAACAAAGCACCTATAATCTCAGTCTGGAAACCGGAGGCAAGCTCATTGATATGAGAAGAAGTTCTATCGATATTCTTTGTATGTCGCCATGTCTGATCAGAGAAGAGCACCGGATATTGTTTGTATCAGATGTGGATGGCTCCAAGTTGAAACCCTTCCTGTCCAAAGAAAACATTCTGATTCCCAAAAAAACTGAATTGAAATATTTCAGTGGTTTTGTGCTGAATGCTGTCAATAATTTTAAAGTTGAAGGCACCGGTTTTGAAATAATCGAATTCACTCCTGAAAAAGAAGCAATTCTTGAACTTGAAACAGGAATGAAAGGAAACCCTGTACTGATCTTAAAATATAATTATCAGGGAAATAAAATTTACGCTAACGACCTCTCAAACTCCTTTACATCGTTTGAAAAAGAAGGGGAGAATTTCATTTTCAGGAAATACCACCGTGATTTTGATTGGGAAAAGCAATGCCGCGATACATTAGGCGGCCTTGGCTGTTTTTCGGATGATGATATTAATTTTTTTTCGGTTTCTACAGACTGTAAACGGAAGGATGAATTGTATGCAATGATAGAAACTGTGAACCGTAATTATTCCGAAATTACTAATTCAGGGTTTGTTCTGACATCGAGGCTTGATCTGAATTACAATTTAAGGCCCGTCAATATTGAGATGAGCAGCAGGATAGAAAATGACTGGTTTGATCTGCTGGCAATAGTTAAAATCGGGGATTGGGAAATTCCGTTTAACCGTTTCAGAAGAAATATCCTGGGAGGTATCAGGGAATATGAGTTACCTGATGGATCGATAGCTATATTACCGGAAACATGGTTTTCGAAATACAAAAACATTTTTGAGTTCGGGAAAAGCACTGAAGATTCCCTGAGAATTCATAAACAGCATTTTTCATTACTCACAGATACTTTCAACGATGAGGGAAGACTGGGATTTGAAAAACTCGAAAAATTACTCGTTCCCGATCAGATTCCGGTTCTTCAGCCTCCCACTGGTCTGAAATGCCTGATGAGGCAATACCAATCTGATGGTCTTAACTGGCTGGATTTTCTGCAGACATCAGGATTAGGCGGGTGCCTTGCCGATGATATGGGTCTTGGAAAGACGATTCAGACCCTTGCCCTGCTTCAGCATAACAAGGAAAACCTGATCCCCGGGGAGAGACTTGAAACACAATCTGATCTAACCTTGTTCGGCAATACGGAACCAAAACTCACTTCACTCATAATAGTGCCTGCATCGCTTATTTATAACTGGGAAAATGAGATAAAAAGATTTGTTCCGGAGATGATGGTTTACAGCTACAAAGGTAACCAGAGAAAAAAGTCAACCTCATATTTTCAAAATTTTGATATAATCCTGTCGAGTTATCATACCATCAGACAAGATATTGATTTAATAAGTTCATTTTCATTTCATTATATCATTCTTGATGAGAGCCAGGTAATTAAGAATCCAGCTTCAATGTTATACAAAACAGTTACCATGCTTATATCGGACTTTAAGCTTGTCCTCACAGGAACACCGGTCGAAAACTCTCTGACAGATCTCTGGACACAATTGAATTTTGTTAACCCCGGACTACTTGGAACCCTCTCCTTCTTTCGCAGAGAATTTGCAAAACCAATTGAAAAAATGGGAGATGACGAAAAAGAAGTAAAACTCAGGAAGATCATTCAGCCATTTATTCTGAGACGAACAAAAGAGATGGTCGCACGTGATCTGCCTCCGGTAACAGAGCAGACAGTTTTCTGCGATATGACAGAGGAACAGTTTAAGGTTTATGACGAAGAAAAATCGTCGGTCAGAAACAGTATTCTTAAAAACATTGAATCAAATGGTCTGGAAAAATCTTCTATTGTGGTATTGCAGGGGCTGATGAAACTGAGGCAGATATCCAATCATCCTGTAATGGCATATGACGGTTATGCTTTCGGTTCAGGCAAATTCGAAACTGTTCTTCAGGATATGGAAAGTGTTATATCTGAAGGACATAAAATATTGGTATTCTCTTCATTTGTCAAACATCTTGATCTTTATGCCGAAGAATTAAAAAAGAAAAGAACGCGATTTACGATGTTGACCGGGGCAAGCATTAATAGGGAAAAAATTGTTAACAGCTTCCAGAATGATCCGGAGAATAAGATATTCCTCATTTCGCTTAAAGCCGGAGGCGTTGGTCTTAACCTCACTGCAGCCGACTATGTTTTTATTCTTGATCCCTGGTGGAATCCTGCTTCCGAAATGCAGGCAATGAATCGCGCCCACAGGATAGGTCAGGATAAAAGTGTATTTGTTTACAGGTATATTACAAGCGGTAGTATTGAAGAAAAGATAGTAAGACTGCAGGAGAAAAAATCGAGGCTGGCCGATACCTTTATATCGAGCAATAATCCACTGAAAGACTTAGATATACAACAGATTCTCAACATAATCGGATAAAAAAAGCCGGTGATAATCGCCGGCCTTCTTTTAAGGTTAGGTTAGTTCTAATAGTTATCGCGTTCTACATAATGTGTATGAAGAAGTTCGTGCGACTTGTGGCTGTTAGGCTTTTCAAGGAACTCTTTATATATGGCAATAACTTCGGGATTCTCGTGCGATTTACGAAGAACCATATGCTCATCTTCCGCGTAAATGGCTTTCATACGGTTTTTCCTGATCTGCATGTTTGTAGGAATAGGTTGTCCGCCGCCACCGATACATCCACCCGGGCATGCCATAATCTCAATGAAGTGATAAGGAGCTTTACCTTCTCTCACCAGCTTCATGATTTTATTGGCATTTACAAGTCCGTGTGCAATTGCTACCTTCAGTTCAGCGCCTTCAAGAAACTTCCAGGCATCAACACAACCTTCAATCTTAATTGTAGCTTCTTTAACTCCATCCATCCCTCTCACAGGAGTTATGTTAAGGTTCCTAAACGGAACTTCGCGACCAGTAACGATCTCATAAGCAGTACGTAGTGCTGCTTCCATCACACCTCCGGTAGCGCCGAAAATAACTCCGGCACCGGTCGAATCGCCCATTATTGAATCGTATTTTGCCTCTTCTATGTTCCTAAAATCGATACCTGCCTGTTTGATCATGACAGCAAGCTCGCGGGTTGTCAGCACGTAATCGACATCCTTGAATCCGCTTGCCCTCATCTCGGGTCTGTCAGCTTCAAATTTCTTGGCAGTGCATGGCATTATCGATACCGAGACTATTTTAGACGGATCGATATTGCGTTTTTTGGCATAGTATGTTTTTGCCAGTGCACCGAACATCTGTTGCGGCGATTTGCAGGTAGACAGATTCGGAAGAAATTCGGGGTATTTATGTTCAATGAATTTTATCCAGCCGGGTGAACATGATGTGAACATCGGCAGGGAGACTTTCTTATCACCGTCAACCATGGCTTTCTTCAGTCTTAACAGGAGTTCAGTGCCCTCTTCCATAATTGTCAGGTCGGCACTAAAATCGGTATCAAGAACCGAGCTGAATCCAAGTTGCCTGAGGGCATTTACCATTTTTCCTGTTACCCTTTCACCCGGGTCGTAGCCGAGGTCTTCGCCAAGAGCAACCCTTACAGCAGGAGCAGTCTGTACAACAACATGTTTATCCGGGTCATAGATAGCATCCCATACCTGGTCGATATATGTCTTTTCAACAAGTGCACCGGTAGGACAACGGTTTACGCACTGACCGCAGTTGGTACAAACAACTTGGCTCATTGGCCTGTCGTGGAATGATGAAATTTTCTGATGAGCACCTTTGTTGGCTACAGCTATTGCGGAAACATACTGCAATTCAGAGCAGGTCCTTACACAGCGCTGGCAACGGATACATTTGCTGTCGTCCTTGATAAAGGATGGTGAAGATCTGTCGATATTATATTTATGATCTTCGACAAGGTCGAGGAAAACATGGTCGCCGAAGGCAAAATCATTTGCCAGCGACTGTAGTTCGCAATTCTGATTTTTATAACATTTTGTACAATCTGCTCTGTGTTCTGAGAGCAGAAGTTCAACAACATGTTTTCGTGCATTACGTACTTTAAGCGTGTTGGTGTGTATCTCCATACCCTGTAATACAGGTGTTGCACATGATGCAATAAGGGTTCTTGCTCCTTTTTGCTCAACAAGGCATACGCGGCAGTTGCCTGCTACACAAAGGTCATCGTGGTTACATAAAGTGGGTATGTTTAATTTCAGTTTTCTGGCAGCCGCAAGAACTGTTGTTCCCTCCTGAACCGATACCTTCTGGTAATTTATAAGTAGATTTATCATGATTCTCTGTTTTTGATTAAATGATTAATAGATGATCTCTTCCCTGAAGTTGCCAACTATCGATTTAAACGCATTTCCTACTGACTGTCCGAGACCACATTTAGCAGCGATCTTCATGGAATCTGCCAGTTTCATAAGTTCATTCAGGTAGGTTGATTTGGCCTCACCTTTCTTGACTTTTTCAACACCTTTAAGCAACTGCTGGCAACCGACACGGCATGGAGTACATTGACCACATGATTCCTCGGTAAAAAAGTCAAGGTAATTATGAAGAAGATTGTACATTGATCTTGAGCTGTTGAAAAGCTTCATTGATCCTCCTGTTGGAACACCTTCAAAACCAATGATAGTTTCGGCGAATTTCTTTCTTGGAACACAAAAACCTGAAGCGCCTCCAACCTGAACCGCTTTGGTATCGCCATCACCAAATACATTAACAAACTGCTGGACAGTCATTCCGAGTTCAAGTTCAAATATGCCTGGAGTTGGCGTATCTCCTGATACAGAAAATACTTTTGATCCTCTTGAATCTTTTGTTCCGTATTGGGTAAAATTTTTTGCACCATGCTGTATTATCATCATGGCAGTTACAAGGGTCTCAACGTTATTTATTGAGGTTGGTTTGTCAAAGACACCCGAGACCGTAGGATAAGGAGGCTTATTACGTGGTTCACCACGTTTCCCCTCAATCGACTCAAATAAAGCACTTTCCTCACCACATATATATGCACCGCTACCCATGCGGTACTCAATATTAAAATCGTAACCTATCTCTTTTATCATTTTATGAAAAGAATCAAGTTCGATCATCAGTTTTGGCAACATGTACCTGTACTCGCCCCGCAGATATACTATCCCCATTTTTGCACCGATAGCCTTGCCGGCTATAGCCATTCCGCCATGAACCTTATCAGAGACTCTTTCGAGTATCTCACGATCCTTAAACGTTCCGGGTTCTCCCTCGTCGGCATTACAAACTATATATTTCTCGGAGCTCTTTTCGGCCGCTGTGTATTTCCATTTCAAACCAGTCGGGAAACCCGCACCTCCGCGCCCTTTAAGTCCTGAATCCAGCATATTTTGAATTATCTCAGCACTACTCATCTTAAAAGCTTTTATCAGAACCTCTTTTGGTTCGATTTTTTCGAATATAAGGTCAACCTTATTTAATCCTTTATTTTCCATGATTTTGCCGGATTTTTATTTTTGCATGTAATCTTTAATAATCGTACTTACTTTTTCAGGGGTTAACTCTGTATAAGGCATTTCATTGATCAAAATAGCCGGAGCCTTATGACACCACCCGATACAATTAGTCTCAATGAGGCTGAATTGTTTGTCAGTTGTTGTTTCGCCAATTTTTATCTTAAGCATATCCTCAAGAGTTTGAATAATATCACTCTTCCCTTTCATTGAGCATGTAATTGTTTTACAGACTCTTATAACATATTTGCCTTTCACCTGAGTGTCGAGAAAGGTGTAAAATGAAGCTGTTCCGTAAACTTCAGCCGCTGAGATATCGAGTTCCCTGGCAACTTCAACCATAGCCTCATCAGTGAGATAATTGTGCTTTTGTACGATCTCCTGAAGTATAGGCATAAGGCTCTCCCGCATGCGACCGTGTTTGTCGGACAATTCCTTAACTAGATTCCCTACTTGATACATTTCTATTTGATTTTTAGGTAATTAAATAAAATTTTTAGGTATTTAAAACTGTTTTTTAAAGTGCTGTTAAATTAATAACAATACTTTTTATAAAAAACTTACAAATGTCATAGTTTCTAATTTAGAATGAAAATAAAGAAAGTTATTGGGTTATTGGGTTAATAACTTAATAACCCAATAGCTTAATAACTTTCAATTTGAAAATATTAGGTAATAACCAAACCCTAGTCCGTTACCACCGGAATCAAACTCATAAGAGTAATATTCTGAACATTAGAATAGTTGTACTGGAAGAGTCCTTCATCTCCTATTAGTACAAGAACATCTCCAATCGGGATGACATCGTAAGCTTTGATGTTCGGATATGTATAAATAAGACGGTTTGAAATAGTTTTTGGATCTGAAGCGTCATATACCTTCAATCCTGCGTTACCATCACAGATAAACAGCAGGTCACCATCCTTGCCTAATCCAAACGGATTGGTCATAGGATATGACCGGACAAGCGACGGTTGTACAATATTTTTTATATTAACAACATCAAGGCAATTAATAGTCCCTCCGCAATTTGTTCCTGAACGGAGTGTCATGTAAGCCAGAGTATCATCTACTACCACGGGATCGCAACTACGCATGTGGTTATAAGTCGACTTCCTGATAAGAGTTTGCGGATTAGTTATATCATATATTATCATACCGGTAGTGGTTCCAAGAAACATATTGTTTCCGGTTATAAACATTGTTTCAATTCCGTTTCCCGGATTGATGTCAAATAATTTAGCCGGAGTTGTTTTAACGGTAATATCAAATAATTTAAGGGTGTTCCCGCCAAGCAAATACAAAACTTTGTCCTTTAATCCGAAGCGTGCCATCGATCCTCCAATTCCTACTCCACCACTACTGACTCCCGATGATAAAGTCTTGATTGATGAATTATCCATCCCAGCAAAACCTGTTTTGAATACAGGATATACATCAGAATTATTATAAACCCTTTCTTTGATGGTTTTTAATTCCCAGTCTACAACCAAACCCTTTTCCTTATCTATAAAACCCTTCGGAAATTCATTTTCGGTGGGAGGAACAGTATAAGGCAGAATATCTCTAACCCGGCCAACTTCATGGATATTTTTAACATCCTGAACATCGAGAATCACAAGATCAACAAAACTATCAGCATAAAGGATGTTTCCGGAAATTGCCATATCGACTACACCGGGGACTTTAATAAATGTTTTCTTAACAGGAGCTGCGGGATTATTATTATCGAACACATGGATTCCTTTTAACTCCTCGATAATAAAAATATAGTTATCCTTAAAATATATCTTACCCGGATTTTTCAAATCCACATTTTGCTCTTCTTTAATAGATATACGTAGATCTGCATACGACATATAAACAGGCGCATTTCCCTTGTATTCTCTATAGGTAGTTTCTTCACAGGAAAAAAAGATTATTGAAATCAAGGATAAAAGTCCAATAATTGGAATGATTTTTGTTTTCATGAGAATTAGATTTAGTTTCAATTTACCAAATCAAAAATCATGCTAAACTATTACCAACCTTAACTTAAATATCATGAAAAAACACCTGTTAGTCGTTATGATGATGATAATCACTCTTTTTCCTCTATCAGCACAAAAATCAAAAGATGTCCTTTACTTGAAAAACGGTAGTGTTATATATGGAAAACTGATCGAAATAGTCGATGATCAGTATAAAATGCAGACTTCAGATGGCAGCATTTTCATTTATAAGTCACCGGAGGTTGAAAAATTCGCTAAGGAGTCTCCTTTTTTTGATGGAAGAAAAGCTGAAGGATTCGGGTTCTCTCTGGAAGCCGGGTTGCTGGTTGGCGCTCAGCATACCCAATATACTGCACCTTTCAGTTTCAACTTTCTTGCCAATGTAACAAGTAATACAAAAAATATAATCAGTATCGGATCGGGTGTTGAATTTTTTGGCAGGCCTTACACTCCTCTTTTCATTGAATACAAACACATCTTTTATAACAAGAAGACATCACCTTTTATCTTTGCCCGTGGAGGTGCTGTAATTCCTTTTGGAAGAGATGAACAAACCCCATCTTTAGTTAATAATTATAATGATGGTCCTAAAGATTACAAAGGAGGCGCTTCATTAACGTTTGGTACCGGAATATCCTGGGCAAAAGAAGACTATGAGACCTATCTGAGTTTTGGATACAGGTATGCCCACACCAGTTATGTTCAGAATGAATACAACCTTGGAGATGTAACTTACAGTAATTCGTTAAACAGACTCGAAATAAAATTCGGTTGCAAGTTCTGAGTCCAATCGATGGCTGCGCAAGCAGACAGAGGGGTGATTAGGCGAGATCCGGGTAAACTAATATCTGATCCTCTATCCACTTAAACCAGCCATCAAGACCATCGCCTCTTGTACATGAAATTTCGAACAGAGGTATTTGAGCATTGATCTTTTTCAAATCAGAACTGAAGCTGTCGAAATTAAAATTTGTATAAGGGATCAGGCCAATCTTATTGAGTAGAACAGCTCTGGCTTCCCTGAAAAGCATAGAGTACTTGCCTGGTTTATCGTCACCCTCGGATGTGCTTACTACTGCCAGTTTAAAGGTTTCACCAAGATCGAATTGTGACGGACAAATCAGGTTACCGACATTCTCGACAAACAAAACATCAAGGTTGTCAAGATCAAAACTATCAAGGACTTTTGAGATGCTGTGAGAGTCCAGATGACAGCCTCCTTCAGTATTGATGACAACAATTGGAATGTTGTATTTTTTCAGACGTTGAGCATCCCTGTCAGTAGTTATATCACCTTCGACAGGTTCTCTTTTCTTGCTGTTTCAAGCACAATCGCTGAGAGATCTTCTGCTATCCTTATTTCATGCATAACTTATTTCTTAACAGATCCTGGGAAGCTGCATTCCTGAAGGCATATCAAGTATACGTTTTCCTCCGACAGATGTATTTAAAACCACAAGTTTCTTTTTATCCGGAACAATCTCCCCGATTATTTCTGAGTATTTTCCCAATGGATCCGACCTGAGAATGTCAAGCACCCTTGTTTCTTCACCAGCACCCGCCACTATCAGGACTTTCCCTTCATTCGCAAGATACAACGGATCAAAGCCCAGCATTTCGCATAACCCTTTCACAGGATCATCGACCGGAACGGAAGCCTCGTCTATTGTGATACCTGACCCGATCATCCCGGCAAGCTCATTCAATACAGTTGCAAGGCCACCTCTTGTCAGGTCACGCATGAAACGAATCTCTTTGCAGCTTTGCAGCACTCTACGTATCAAATGATTTAATGATGCACAGTCTGAAGTTACGGGTGTGCTGAAGCTTAGTTTGTTACGGGCACCAAGTACAGCTATGGCATGATTACCCAGAGGACCATTGATAATCAGTTTATCGCCAGGTTTTATCCGTTTGCCTGTACTGATGTGTTCCATATCAGGTTTAAGAATCCCGGTCCCGGAAGTTGTAATAAACAGCTTATCGCATTTCCCCTTGTCAACAACTTTTGTATCACCTGCAACGATCTTTACTCCTGCTTTCAAAGCCTCTTTAGCCATTGATCCTGCAATCACAATGAGATCGTTCATCGGAAAGCCTTCTTCAATGATAAATGAAGCAGCAATATACCTCGGATCTGCACCCGATACCGCCAGGTCATTTACTGTACCGCATACCGCAAGCTTACCTATGTTACCTCCAGGAAAAAACAGAGGGTCCACGACATATGAATCAGTAGTAAATGCAAGAGTATATCCTGAATCTTTTAGAATAGCAGAATCTGTCAATGGTTCAGCTATCCCGAATCTTTTTACAAACACTTTTTCAATAAGCTCATGTGTCAGCTTACCGCCACTTCCCTGATTCAAAGAGACAAAATCATTCATTTAATAAGTTTGTATTTATACCAGGTATTACAAGCCCCTTCATTTGAAACCATGCATGCCCCTGCAGGGTTTTCAGGAACACATATTCTTGCAAAAAGAGCACAATCTTCAGGTGTCTTTAATCCCCTCAGAATGTCTCCGCAAATACATAAAACATCTTCTTCCCTGAACTTAATTCTTACAGGAATTATTTTCTCAGCATCAAATTTTTCATATTCTTTTCGTAGTTTAAGTCCACTGCCGCGAATCACACCAAGGCCACGCCATTGTTCATCACAAGGCTCAAAGATTTGAGACAAATGTCTTTGTGCAATAATATTCCCTTTATCCGTAACTGCCCGGTTATATTGAATTTCTACTTTTGGAGTGTTCCTGTTTACCTGATGTACCAGCATAAGAATTGATTGTAAAATATCGGTAGGTTCGAAACCAGTAATGACACAGCTTAAATTAAATTTCTCAGGAATGAAGTTAAATACCGTAGAGCCGGTTATTGTGGCAACATGTCCGGGGCAGATAAATCCATCCAGATTAACTCCTTCTTTTATAATAGCTTCCATTGCAGGAGGCATAACCTTATGTGCACTTAAAAGAAAGAAATTTTTTATATTATCTTTTTCAGCTTGCTTTATTGTAACTGCGGTACCCGGTGCAGTTGTTTCAAAACCTATTCCCAGAAAAATGACTTTTTTTTCAGAGTTGATCCTTGCGATCTCAAGTGCCTCCAGTCCGGAAAGAACAATCCTTATATCCGCACCTGCTGCCTTCTCTTTTTCGAGCGATGAAGCTGATCCTGGTACCCTTACAAGATCTCCGAAAGTGGTTATGATGACCCCTTCCATTTTTGAATAAGCGATTGACTTATCAATAAAATCTGTTCCTGTAACGCAAACCGGGCAACCGGGACCTGAAATCAACTTTACATTACCAGGAAGCAAAGATGGGATACCAAACCTGTGTATTGCAGCTGTATGCCCCCCGCACACCTCCATAAAGGTATAATCACGTCTGACTGACTTTCCAATCTGATCTGCCAGCTTCATTATCAAACCTTTATCCCTGTACTCATCAATATATTTCATAAAGCACTCATTCATTGAGAGAATCATCCATCTCCTTCAGTATCTGTAAGGTTTCAGCTGCCTCCTTTTCGCTTATCTTCTGAATGGCAAATCCGGCGTGCAGCAGGATATAGTCTCCGACCTTTGCATTTTCAATCATATGCAGACCTGCTTTAAATGTTGCACCCCCGGCAGACACTTCTGCCATGATGCCATCAATGGACTCGATCCTGGCTGGAATACTCAGACACATTATCTTCTTATTTTTGAAGCAATTACTAACTGGCCCAGGGAAATACCTCCGTCATTAGCCGGCACAAGGTGATTTGTAAAGACTTTAAACCTGTTCCGGGTTAAAAGATATGAAGATTTTTCCAGAAGGTATTTATTCTGAAAAACTCCTCCTGAAAGAATAACTTTATTCAGGGATGTATCTTTCCTGATCTGCCTTGATACTTCAAGTATAACCTGTGCAATAGTGTTGTGAAATTTTGCTGAGATAACAGAAATTTTTTGTCTGGGTAAATCTTCCAGAATTGCCTTTATTGTATCAGCAAAAACAATGGTTTTGGCTGCCCGGAACGGATAAAAGTCGTTTGTTTCACCATCAATTGCAGATTCAAGCCGCATTGGTGCTTCTGAATCGAATGTTGCCGCAGAGCAAAATCCCAGAATTGCAGAAACAGCATCAAAAAGACGACCGGCCCCTGAAGTTATGGGTGAATTCATCTTTTTGACTACCATCTCCTTAACCAGCAACAACTTCTGGCTATCAATCGAATTAAAGAGAGGTACAGATTTATAATCAAAGCTATCTCCGAAGTATTTGTAAATATATGAGAATGCCATTCTCCATGGTTCATCGATTGCTTTCTCACCACCGGGCATTGGAATATAATCGAAATGGGTAAAACGGATGAAGCCTTTCAGATCAGCAATCAGGAACTCACCACCCCATATATTCCCATCAGAACCTAAGCCCGTTCCGTCCATGCTAATTCCTATAACATCCTCATCTATTCCGTGCTCAGCCATACAGGATGCAATATGAGCATGATGATGCTGAACCCTGATGAGTGGTATATTTAATTCATTTTCAAGGATTTCAGCATAGAGAGTTGAGAGATAATCAGGGTGGTGATCACAAATAACGAATTCAGGTTTAAACCTGAAAAGATCTGAAAATCTGTCAATTGTTTCATTAAAAAAATTATAGGTTGCAGGGTTTTTCAGATCGCCGATATACTGGCTCATCACTGCTTGATTGCCTTTCCCGATGCAGAAACTGTTTTTCTGTTCGGCTCCGAGTGCAAGAATACCCTCAACATTGCATTTCAGATCAATTGGTCGTGGTACAAATCCTCTTGAACGACGGATAAGACTTGTCTTATGGTCAATAATTCTTATAACTGAGTCATCGGTTCTGTTAAGTATCTGCCTGTTATAGCTCAGGAAAGAGTCAGCAATTGACATCAATTGTTTTTCAGCCATAAGATCATCAATGATTATCGGCTCATCCGAAATATTACCACTGGTCAGGACTACAGCTGGTGTTTGAATGATTCTGAACAACATATAATGTACCGGCATATAGGGTAGCATTGCTCCGATTGTATTTAGTCCATTGCTTACAGCAACAGATAATATCTCCTTCTGTTTCAGGATCAGGATGGGTCTGCACCAGGATTTCAGCTCTTTCTCCTCTGCTTTATCAATATAACAATACTTTCTGACTGCAAAGATATCCCTGAACATTACGGCAAAGGGCTTTGAATCCCGTTGTTTTTTATGTCTCAGTTCACTCACAGCACTGTTATTCAGTGCGTCACACATCAGGTGATAACCCCCGATACCTTTAATTGCAACTGTTTTCCCTGAAGCTATCTGCACTGAAACCTCTTCGAGTATCTGCTTAATACCGCTAAGTCTTTTTACGGAATCTTTGTACCGGTAAACAGGTCCGCACGAGTTACAGGCAATGGGTTGTGCATGAAAGCGGCGATCAAGAATGTCATTATATTCTGAATTACAATTCTCACACATCCTGAAGCTTTTCATGGTGGTCTTTGGCCTGTCGTAGGGCAATCCTTCAATAATTGTAAACCGGGGACCACAATTGGTACAGTTAATAAAAGCATAATCAATTCTTTCAGGATCCTTCTCCATGTCTTCCAGGCAATCATGACAGACAGCAATATCCGGACTTACTTCAGTAATCTGATTATCAACGGTTTTACTACCGGCAATTTTAAAACTGTCATAACCACTGAATTGTGTTGCGTTTATCTCAATTGATTTTATCTGTGATGCGGGAGGAGCATTCTGAAGGATATCATTGCTGAACCGGTCAATTGTTTTAAGATCACCCTGAACGATTACAGAAACACCATCGGTTCTGTTATCTACTTCTCCAAAGAGTCCGTGTTTAGCGGCCATTCTGCAGATAAAAGGGCGGAAGCCCACACCCTGAACCAACCCCCTGATCAGTATTTCATATCCCTGTATAATAGCTCTATGTTTTTAAGTCCTTAAACTTTCATCAGTTTGTGAACATAATAGATTACGCTTTCAAGCTCATCACACAGGTTCACATTATTTATGATCACATCCGGCGGCACTTTCAGCAGTGCCGGAGCAAAGTTCACAATCCCCTTTATACCGTGGCGTATCAGTTCATCAGCAACCTCCTGGGCAGATATTTCCGGTACAGCAAGAATTGCCACTTTAACACTGAACCTGTCGATGATTTCTTTTAACCGGCCCATCGAATATACAGGGATATCAGACCTTAGTTTCTGTTTGAAAGGATCAATATCGAAGGTGGCAACAATATTCATATTACGCTGGACAAACTTGCTGTACTTCGATAATGCAAGGCCCATATTCCCCATTCCGATAAGTACGATATTATGGTACTTGTTGCGGTGGAATATGTTTTCCATCTTTTCGAGCAGATCATTTATATCATATCCGCCTCGCTTATTGCCTTTGATACTGAACTCAGAAAAATCTTTCCTGACCTGGTCAGAGGTAACACCTGTCTCATTGGCAAGAGTATAAGAAAAGGCCTTTTCGACCCCCATCATCTTCAGTCTGACAAGGCAGGCTCTGTAAAGAAAAATTCTTTTCAGACTGTTTTTAATAATGTGTTTTGTGATTTGTTTCACATCAATTCATTTTTAAATTATTATAATATGCAAGTTAAATATATATTTTTATTTGAAAATAGATTTTTATATTATTGATATAGTGCATATTATAAAATGTGTTAATAATTTCACAATAAAAATAGATAAAATATTAATTGATTATTAGATTACTAGAAATTAATTTTATCTGTGAATCTTCTCACATAAATGCAATATAATAGCCTTACAAAGGAAGAATGGGATAAAACATTGGAGCATCTGTTATTATCCTATACCATTTTCGCCAGTATCGAAAACGAATTTGGTCAGGATTATGAATTGATCAGACCAGCCGATATTGCGAGAATTTCCTATAACAAACCTAAACCTGCAACCTCCCTTAAAAGTTTCTTTCTGCCTGTTAAAGAGAATGTAACATCTGAAAGAGTTGATGAAAAGCCAAGGATCATTTTAGGTATCCCAAACTGTGATATTGAAGGATTATCTCTTCTGGACGAGATTTATCTCGATAATGAGTATAACGATATTTTCTACAGGAAACGTCGTGAAGACACCTTACTGATATCATCCGATTGTATTGGCATTCAGGAACATTGTCACTGCCTTTCATATAACATTAAGCCTTATTCAAACAAAAATGCTGATCTGTCTGTAATAAATCTGGATGGAAAAATTGTTCTGAGAATAATAACAGGAAAGGGGAAAGATTTTATAAAGAAAATCCCGACTGCCAGATCGCTTGAGGATAAAAGCGTAATATCGGTTATTGAAAAAGAACAACTTGCAACTGAGACTTTACTTGCGACATCAAATAAAGGTTTACCGGATTATAAAAAGACCGGTAAACTTGTTTCTGAAGCAAAAGCAGAGATATGGGAAAAATATTCTGCAAGGTGTGTCTCATGTGGTGCCTGTACAACAATCTGTCCGACATGCACCTGTTTTCTTCTTATCGACAAGCCAGGTTTTGAAAAGGTAAAACAGATGGATGCCTGCCAGTACCCGGGGTTTGAAAGGGTTGCAGGAGGAGAAGATGCTCTGTTTGAGCTTCACAACCGCTTCAGAAACAGATACATGTGCAAATATGTATGGAAACCGGGAAAATTCAGTTCCCTCGCCTGTACCGGTTGCGGCAGATGCATTGAAGCCTGTATCGGGAAAATCAATAAAAACGA
>JAUYBT010000038.1 GCA_030692905.1 Bacteroidales bacterium | reverse complement strand
TTTAAGAAAGCTCCTTTAATGCACGAACGAAGTGCTAATGCCCCTACTCCCGCGTCCGATATTGAATTCGGATTCCCTTTTTCGACCATTTCCATAATTAATTCGAAACCTGAAAATGCGGTTTCCATCACTTTGAAAGGGACCAGGGTTGCATTTCTGGTAGCTTCCTGGATAGCCACATTCCTCACCTGTTTTTCTTCTTCAGATTTTTTCGGAAGTGCAAAAGTTTCTATTATCCTGTTGAATGCAGCAGTATCTTCATCAACAAGTTGCAAAAGATTATTTTGAATTGCTTTCCCTTTTTCAGCCCAATCTGAAAACTCCTTCCACCGGTCATCCCATCCCCTCTTGTGACTCGAAAGGTTGGCAACCATAGTACCAAGAGCGACACCAAGCGCTCCCATATACGCTGATACAGAGCCTCCTCCCGGCGCAGGTGACTCTGATGCAGTTTCGTCCATGAATGCTTTAAGATTCATGTCAATTAGTCTTTGTTTGCTTTTTTCTGCCATAACAAATTCAATTATTTTTTCTTCAGGTTTAAACTGATGAATGTCATTTAGTCCCATCGATTTGATGGCAATCTTTATAAGTTCATCATCGGATACGCCACTTGAACGCTCCTGTTTGTTAAGAAAATATCGTCCTGCATCAAGAAGAGACTTAAGCGGAATAAGGCCGACAAGTTCAGATCCTGTTACTCTCACACCCCTGGCATCAGCCTTGCGGCACACTTCATCGAAAGCAATATGAACAGGTGTTACAGAGATATTTGTAAGATTCATCGATATCTGGGCTATTCCGTATTCCTCAATATACCAGCCTATAGCCTTCACTGATTTCAGAGAGCCCGGTATCATTACTTTTTCACCATTTTCATCCTTAATAATCTTCCCGATAACAGGATCTCTTTCTCTTTCAGGCCTCCCCTTCTCTCTTACATCATAGGCTATTGCATTGGCAAGCCTGGTTGAAGTGGTATTGAGATTCACATTAAATGCAACAAGAAAGTCCCTGGCACCAACCGCTGTTGCGCCTGCTCGTTCATTGAAAACGGCAGGCCCGAAGTCGGGTTTCCAGGCAGGATCAGAAAGTTTCTTTCTGAGTCCTTCATACTCTCCTGATCTGCAGCTGGCAAGATTTCTTCTTTCCTCTTTAAAGGCAGCATTCTCATAACAATAAACCGGTATTCCCAATTCATTTCCAATTCTTTCAGCAACCTTACGGGCAAACAAAACCGTCTCCTCCATGGTGATTCCCGAAACGGGGACAAACGGGCAAACGTCTGTGGCACCCATGCGTGGATGCTCGCCATGATGCTTCGACATATCAATTACTTCAGAAACTTTTTTAACTGAAAGAAAGGCGGCTTCAGAAACTGCTTCGGGACTACCGACAAAGGTGACGACCGTTCTATTGGTGTCTTTACCCGGATCAACATCAAGCAATTTCACCCCTTTAACCAATTCAATGACATCAGTTATCTGCCTGATTATTCCCATGTCCCTGCCTTCGCTGAAATTCGGAACACATTCTATTATCTTATTCTCCATGTTTCAATTAGTGATTCGATCAAAAATTATTAATTATTTTCCCCTTAAGAATTACTGTATCAATCAGGTTGCTGCCAAAAGCATAAGGCATAAATTCGTACGATGGTATCTCTTTAGTAATAAACACATTAGCCACCTTGCCTCTTGCTATTGATCCATGTGTATCTGACAATCCCATTGCATAAGCTGAGTTAATTGTAACCGCGTTAATTACCTCTTCAGGAAGCATTCTGAGCTTAATACAGCTTAACGACATGATCAGCTTCATGTTACCTGAGGGTGACGAACCCGGGTTATAATCCGAAGCGAGAGCAATTGGTAAACCTGCATTAATCATTTTCCTCACCGGAGGATCGGGCATGCCAAGGAAAAATGCCGATCCGGGAAGAAGGGTAGCCATCGTTTCCGACCCCAGAAGTGCTTGTATTTCTTCATCACCGGTACATTCCAGATGATCGACTGATAAAGCGTTGTATTTAACCCCGGTCTGTATGCCTCCTGAATAATCAAGCTCATTTGCATGAAGTTTTGCGGTAAGACCATATTTCATTCCTGCCATTAATATCCTTTCGGTATCCTCTACAGTGAAGAAGCCACGGTCGCAAAAAACATCAATATAATCGGCCAGCTCCTCTGAAGCTATAACCGGAATCATTTCATTTATAACTGTATCAACGTATTTTTCCTGCCTGTTTTTATACTCCTCAGGGACTGCATGAGCTCCCAGAAAAGTTGCCTTAACTTCGATCGGACAGGTATCTTTAATTTTTCTGATTACCCTCAGTATTTTAAGCTCATCGTCAAGATTGAGGCCATAGCCACTTTTTATCTCGACTGCTCCGGTACCTAAACTTATTATTTCATTAACACGTGTCATCGATTGATTAAACAGCTCATCTTCTGACGTTTCATGAAGTTTCTTTGCTGAATTAAGTATTCCGCCTCCTCTTTTTGCGATTTCCGCGTATGATAATCCGCGAATTTTGTCGGTATATTCAATCTCGCGACTACCGGCATAAACAAGGTGTGTATGGGAATCACAAAAAGATGGAAAAACCAACCTGCCAATAGCATCGATAATTTCAACCTGTGGATTATCAATCAGTATATTACCTTTCTTAAGGTCTTTCATTTTCCCAAAATCGCTGATAAAACCATCCCTGATATATAGAAACGCATCAGTTACGGTGTTAAGCTCTGACATTTCATTACCGCAAACCTTTAATCTAAAAACATCCTCGGTCTGAACAAGGCACTTTATATTTTTAATAAGTAATCCTGTAAGCATTTAGTCGTATAATTAAGGCCCTAAGGTAGCAAATATTAAAAAAAGGGGCCGGCATTTCCATTTTTCTTTATCTTTAACGCTATGAACCAAAACTATAACCTATGAAAAAGACCTTTTCAGTTTTTCTCATATCAATGCTGGTACTCTCGGTATCTGCACAGGAAAAAAAGGTAAAAACCGGATGGAAGTTCGGTGGTGCTCTGCCGGCAATTACCTTTGACTCCGACCTCGGATTTCAGTACGGAGCTCTTGCCGAGTTTTTTAACTATGGCGATGGCAGCACATATCCTGATTATTTTGATCATACCTATACTGAGGTATCTCATTATACCAAAGGAAGTGGCATTTACAGGTTTATGTATGAATCGAATCACCTCATCCCCGGGGTTCATATGACAAGTGATCTCAGCTATCTTCCCGACCAGGCAAGTCAATTTTATGGTTTTAATGGCTATGAATCGGTATATAATAAATCCTGGATGAAATATAAAAAAGTACCAGGTCCAGATTACAGAACAAAAATGTTCTATCGCTTTCAGAGAAACCAGTTCAGATTTAAGAACGATTTCCAGGGAAAGCTTTCGGGTGATCATATCAAATGGAGCGCAGGATTTGCCTTCCAGAATTTTGAAAACAGTTCCGTTGACATTGAAAAGATTAACAAAGGGAAGGTCATTGGGAAGGATACATTATTGCCTACAATAGCTGAGGAACCTGGTCTGTTTGAACGATATCAGAAGTTGGGTTTGATCTCAGAAAATGAGGCTAAGGGAGGTTGGGTTAATACGATCAAAGCAGGTCTGGTATGGGATAGCAGGGATAACAGGCCCAACCCGATGAAAGGGCTTTGGTCAGAGATAGGAGTTGAAGTCGCTCCTAAGTTCCTTGGGAATGACTGGGGATTTTCAAAACTATATATCACACATCGTCAGTATTTTACATTAATCGAGAACGATCTTTCCTTTGTTTACCGGTTAGGATATCAGGCTACTATCTCAGGAGATGTTCCTTTCTTCTATCAATCGCAGGTAATTACCTCAATGCTTACAGGCGAAACATCTGAAGGACTTGGCGGTGTATATACATTAAGGGGAGTTCTGAGGAACAGGGTTATGGGTGATGACTTCTTTATGGGTAACATTGAGCTTCGCTGGAAACCCGTATATTTCAAATTCTTAAAGCAGGACTGTTATCTTGGTCTTAACGGATTTTATGATTTTGGAAAGGTAACAAAGGATATTAAACTCCCAGATAATCTTGAGGCTAAATTCGAAAGTCAAGTCTATCCATTTGAAAATTTTTCCGATTACTTTAAACCCGGGCCTGATAAGCTCCATCAGAGCGCGGGTGTTAGTGTAATGCTTGCCATGAATCAGAACTTTGTAATTGCAATTGATATCGGGAAAGCATTAAATGAGCAGGATGGCAATATCGGATTCTATTTCGGATTGAACTATTTGTTTTAGTCAACTTACCCACAGGTAGGAAAACCCCTCTGTCAGCTTCGCTGACATCTCCCCCAAGGGGGAGAAAATACTGTGTTATTTAGTTTATTTTCACTAAAATAGCAGAGATTTTTTTCCCTTGGGGGGAAATAAAAAGGGGGTCAAAATCCCTTTAGAAAATATGCCAATCCAACGCCGAAGTAGTTGCCTAATATATAACCGATTATTCCACCGGTTATACCGGTAATAATAACATCCTTATTCTTTAAGGCATTTGCCACCAGGGGGACAAATGGCGGAGAGAATATAAATGCTGTTGAAGTAATCAGAAAATTATCAGCATCAACACGGAATATTTTTGCGAGGATAAGATGCAGGATCAGAGACCCGAAATAGCACCATGTAATAAACAGAATAAGATTAAGCATACCGATCCCGAACATTGATTTGAGATTAGCCATTGAGGCTATAGTAAGGGAAAAAACAAGTATCAGGTACATTCCGAGCTGAAATGTCTTTTCAATTTTGTTTAACGGTTTTATCAGTGATGCAAGAATAGCAAGAGTTGTTATTGAAAGGATAACCACCACCATCTGAGGGAGCATCGGTAAAGCCAGACTTAATCCGCCTGCAAGAGCAAATATAATTATCGAAATCCCAAGAGCTTTCAACAGGGGTAACAGAGTCCGTTTATTCAGCATTCCCGAGAAGTCATCAAGATTTTCAGTCTCTTTTTTTATCTCATTGGCTTCAACGGAGATCCCTTTTTCCTCAGTAAATTTTGGAAGGATGAACCTGAATATCCGGGGTGCTATTGTGATAAAAAATAGTACGAGACCGGCACCAACGATCATATCATATGTGCTGACGATTACAAACAGATTAGGATCAACATTAAGTGCCATTTTTATTGCCACAAAGTTAGGTGTTCCCCCGGTATAAATACCTTCGAACATTCCGGCAAGTTTCCAGCTATCGGGTATCGAATCCTTCCAGATAAAAAAACCTGCAGATACCATAACAAGCCCGGCAACAAGTGCAAGCGCTACCGAAATAAAACCTTTCTTCGCATACTTAAGCCATCTTTTAAGGTTTAAAGAGAAAAGCAAAAGAGGGAATGCCAGTGGCACTACAATCGATGGAATCAGATCCTGAACAGATGCGATCTGGTTTACGAATTTATCATCAATAGGTATAACTCCCTCACTTATAAGTTTTTCCAATTCAGCGCCCGGAAGAGCTGCACGACCCTGGAGAGAAAGTTTAAATTGATCACTCCCCTCTGGAAAAATTCCCGAACTGCCGAGTAAAAGTCCGAAACCGTAAGCGAGAACAATGGTTCCAAGCTTTTGGAGCAGTGACCACTTTTTGCACATGTAAATGATTACCAGCGGAAAGGTGAAGTAAAAAAGGACAAGGAGTATTATTTTTATCATAGTGCTCGGGTTTATGTTCCGATCAAATATAAAAAAGCGACTCACCTTAATGGCAAGTCGCTTTAAAAATAGGTGTTTATACTTATTTATTAATTAGCTGCGGCTTTCAGAAGTTCCCTGGCATTTTTCATTGCCGTCTCTGTTACTTCGCTGCCACTTAATAATCTGGCAACTTCCAGTATTCTCTCATCAGTGGATAACAATTTAACACGGGTAAATGTTGAGTCGTCTGTATCATCTTTATAAACATGATAGTGCTTAGTTCCTTGTGATGCAACCTGAGGGAGATGAGTTATGTTAATAACCTGCATATATTTCCCCATCCCTGCAAGTATCTGTCCCACTTTGTCGGCAACTTCTCCTGATACCCCGGAGTCTATCTCGTCGAATATTATGGTAGGCAGATTGTTATTCTTTGTAAGCAACGACTTGAGGCTAAGCATAACCCTCGATAATTCGCCGCCCGATGCGATTTTTGCAAGGTTCTCGGGTGCTATCTGTTTGTTGGCCGAGAATAAAAAGTCAGCCTGATCAATACCTGATGGAGTGAACTCCTTTAATTGTGAAAGGGATATTCTGAATTTTGCATTCGGCATTCCGAGCTGTCTCAGCAATTCAGTAATTTTCAGTTCTATATCGGGTAGTACATTCCTTCTCTTGTCTGACATTTCTTCAGAAATGATCTTCAACGAGCTGACCGCTTTTTCGAGAAGTGATTCCAGTTCTGCAAGCCGCTCATCGCTTGAAACAATAGCTCTTATAAGATCCTTTATTTCTTCTTGTTTAATAATGAGCTCATTAAGGTTGCCTACCCGGTGTTTTTGTATAAGTGAGTAAATGTTATCAAGCCGGTTGTTAACCTGTGTAAGACGGTGAGGATCAGCTTCAAGAGAGACAGCTAGTTTCTCGATCTCACCAGCGAGATCACCCAGTTCGATTAATGATGATTCGGTCCTTGAAAGAAGATTCTCTCCCTTAGGTAAAAATGTTCTAATTTTTCCAATATTCATTTTAACCTCCCTGAGCATTGAGAGTATCGACATCCCTTCTGCGGAAAAGAGATTTGAGGACTCGCTCAAAGCCAGTTTTATCTCTTCTGCGTGGCCCAGCAGTTCCTGTTCCACTTCAAGTTCTTCCTGTTCTCCCTTATTCAGCTTCGCTTCTTCAAGCTGGTTAAGCTGAAACTGGTAATATTCCATATCTGCTTTATTCCTGTCAGCTTTTTCTTTTAACCCGCTATACTCCTTTTTCAGTTTCCGGTAATTGGAATAAGCCTCCACGTATTCACTTTTCAATTTGGCAGTACCTGCAAATGAATCGATTACATTAAGCTGGAATGAAATATCATTGAGCATGAGAGTCTGATGCTGCGAATGGATATCTATCAGCCTGTCGCCAAGTTCCTTCAACAGGTTAATAGTTACGGGAGTATCATTAATAAATGCAC
>JAUYBT010000215.1 GCA_030692905.1 Bacteroidales bacterium | reverse complement strand
ATAAGCATTAAGCTCTCCGCCAACATCTTCCAGACGGCTCAGAATATGATATGCTTTTCTTCTTTTAGTACCCTTAAACAGCATATGCTCAATGAAGTGGGCGATACCATGTTCCGGAACTGTCTCATCGCGCGAACCTGCGTTGATAATAAGGCCGCAGTGAGCAACTAATCCGGGTATCCTGTGATGAACCAGCCTGATACCATTGTCGAGTGTGTGAAGGAGGAGATCCATTTTATGTTATTAGTGAGGATGCAAATGTACCATATCAATAAAATGATTCCAAATAGAAATTTTTTTACTAAAGTTTTTGCTTACTCGGATTTGAGATATATATTTGCAGTCCGAAAAGAAGGTGCCATAGCTCAGTCGGTAGAGCAATGGACTGAAAATCCATGTGTCCCCGGTTCGATTCCTGGTGGCACCACTTCTTTAAATCGTAAACCCCGCAAGATCACTGATCTGCGGGGTTTTGAATTTCAGGGGGTGACGGAATTGTTGATGGATTTTATAACTAACTTAAATTCATGCTCTTACAGAATATATCCTAGCTTTCAATTATTCTTCAATTATCTAATAGATATTACTTCCAATAAATATTTTTAAATTTTAAAAAGAATCGTGTTTTGGTATTATTTGGAAGTGCATCCTGAAATAAAATCTATTGCAATACACTTTATTTTACTAGTATTCTTTCCATTAGATAGTAGAAAAGCATCATCCTTATGAACAAAAATACATTCGCCAGGTATTTTTCCAATAGCTACGAAATTAACCTCTATCATTATCTGATTTTGTAAATTGAGAGTAAAGCTAAATAGCTATAGACAAGCTTCAAAACAAGCTTGACTATTTTACACTATTGAAATTGTAAAAATACCATTCAGGTAAAAATGCAAAACTTCTTAAGATTTTTTTCAATTCTTAGAGTAAAAACCTCTCAATAGAAAATCCGGTCAATCTATCATAGAAAACCAGAGTAAATTAAACATATAAATCCATACCAAAGTGAACACTTGAATCCGGAATATAAACATCACAATATCAAAGCAAAATACTTGGCGCAATTTAAATACAAACTGACTGCTCACACTAAACCAGGAAAGAGTGCTCAATACACTTAATTTGCACCTGGATTGCAGATTAAGTTAACCCAGGTAGGTCTTTAATACTCTACATATCGTAGTATACTTTAATCTGTTAATCGACTTGGCTTTGATTTGCCTGACCCTTTCTCTTGTCAGATTAAATTCCTCACCAATTTCCGCGAGTGTGTGCGCGTGTTTGCCGTTTAACCCAAAATAAAATCTGATAATATCGGCTTCTCTTGGGATCAATTTATTAAGGGCCCTTTCAATTTCTTTCCTTAGTGAATCCGTTAGCAATTCTTTATCAGGGCTGGAAGCATCTTCGTTTAATAAAACATCATACATGTTCTCTTCTTCACCTTGTACAAGCGGGGCATCCATTGAAATATGCCGCCCAGCGTTTTTTATGGCTACTGTCACATTAGTAGGAGACTGCTCTAATGTCTGTGATATCTCAAGGATAGTTGGTTCTCTTTCGTACTTTTGTTCCAGTCCAAAAAGGATTTTTTTTATATTATTGATATGATTGATTATGTTTAGTGGGAGCCGTACAATTCTTGCGTTTTCTGACAGGGCCTGCATAATAGCTTGTCTGATCCACCAAACGGCGTATGATATAAACTTAAAGCCCCTCGTTTCGTCAAATCGTTGTGCTGCTTCGATCAAACCAAGATTTCCCTCACTGATCAAATCCGCAAGACTCAAGCCCAGGTTCTGATACTGCTTTGAAACAGATATAACAAATCTGAGATTTGCATTTATCAAACGATCCCGTGCATCCAGATCCCCCTTATGTATCCTTCGGGCGAGAGAAACCTCTTCTTCTGCGCTAATCAGCTTAATCTTACCTATCTCATTAATGTATTTGTCCAGAAATGAGTTCTCCCTGTTGGTAACCTGCTTGATGATTTTCAATTGCCGCATTTAAAGGGGGATTTGGGCTTATGATATATACGTAAAATACTTTCTAAAGGTACCACTTATTATGGAAAAAATTCATTTCTCCTTAGGGATTTGTTGATCCTGCTTTTTTACGGAATCATTGTATATGAATTGTGCCGGCAGAATGTTTTAAATTAAATTTATCTTTAACCAATTACCTACTGTCTATGAAAGGTGAGAAAATTTATGATGTTACGTTCAATTCATTCGAAAATATTAGTTAATGATACAACCAGTTCCCTGAAAAACCTCTTCTTGTTACAGGGAAAATTAAGTTAACTAAATAATCGTCCGTTTATACTTGCTGACAGCGCAAGCGTCAGGGTGAAGACCATGATCCCTATTTTACTCGAAAATGGATATGAAGATTTTGTCTGCCTTAATGGAGTAATGATTGATTGGGAACGGGATAGTCTGCCTGTGAGAAAAGATCTGTCAGGTCAGCTATCAGGCTCTTGTATATGTCAGATAATATTCAGGAACAGATAGAAACAGTCTATTTACTTTCTTTATACTCCTTTAGCAAAGATTGGAAGATCTCCTTTACTGATGATATTTTAGTCGCTCTGAAAGCATTGCTTCCGGCAAAAGCAAAGCCATTTTCAAAATTCCCCTTAAGTGCATTTATAAGTGCAATGATAATACAATAAGGGCTTTTGGTAATGTCGCATGTTTTGATACACTTAAACGGACATTTTTTAGGTTGTTTTTTACCTGCTTTTACTTTTGTGATGAAATTGCTAAGGATGGCTCGCCCAGGCATGCCAACAGGGCTCTTGATTATTACAATATCCTTTTCATCGGCATCAATGTATGCCTGTTTAAAGGCCTGCGATGC
>JAUYBT010000117.1 GCA_030692905.1 Bacteroidales bacterium | reverse complement strand
TTCATAATCTATTCCTAGTCCACCACCTACATTAATGATCTCTAAATCAATACTGCGGGAAGTAAACCATTCCTGCAGCTCGTTTATACGGGCACACAGACTTTTGAATACTGACATTCTCGTTATCTGAGAACCGATGTGAAAATGCATACCGATCAGTCTGATATTTTTAAGAGATGATAATCTTTTTATTACCTCTTCGAGCTCCCAGGTATTGATCCCAAATTTACTATCCTCAATACCTGTAGTTATATATTTATGTGTATGAGCTTCGATGTAAGGATTGATTCTTAATGCGATGCGGGCAGTTTTTTTCTGCTTTGAAGCTAACTGGTCAATAACCTCAATTTCCGGTATTGATTCACAGTTGAAACAATAAATATCTGCCATAAGCGCAGCTTCAATATCCTTATCAGTTTTACCAACGCCGGCAAAAACGATCTCTGAAGGACTAAAGCCCGCTGTTATTGCAGCTGCTATTTCGTTCCAGCTTACACAATCGGCACCGAATCCATAAGCCGAAATAATTTTTAAAATCCTCGGATTTGCGTTTGCCTTTATTGCATAATGTACTTTATATCCTGAGTTTTCTGACTCTTTTTTTACAACATCAAGAGTAGATCTTAAAACATCAAGATCATAGTAATAAAACGGGGTTGCAAGATCTCTGAATTTTTCTATGGTTTTATTATTAATCATTTCTCTAATTTAAAAAGATGTTTGCTGAGTAATCTTAAAGCTTCAATTTTGTTGGTTGTATCAATCAGAAGTGACAGACTGTTAGGACTTCCACCGTAAGAAATCATCTTGAGAGGTATGGTGTTCAATGCTTCAAAAATTTCAGGCGCTGAGCCGGTGCGCTCAGTGCGGAAATCTCCTACTACACACACAATTGTCTGGTTCTCTTCAACCTCCACAGTGCCAAGTTCCTTTAAGTCCTTTGCTATCTGATTAATATACTGTGAATTATCTATTGTTATGGATACAGCAACCTCAGATGTTGTAATCATATCGATGGGTGTTCTGTAAGCCTCAAATATCTCGAATACCTTTCGCAGGAATCCGTATGCCATTAACATCCTGTCAGATCTGATCCTCAATACTGATATTCCATCTTTTGCCGCTACAGCTTTATAATCCTGGAGGATGGATCCGGAAGTTATCAGAGTACCAACATCTTCAGGCTCCATCGTGTTCTTGAGCCGGACAGGAATGTTCTTCTCGCGGGCAGGATTAACACTGGACGGATGCAAGATCTTGGCACCAAAATAAGCCAGTTCAGCTGCCTCATCGAACGATAATTCGCGTATAACTTTAGTGTTCTCAACAAACCTTGGATCGTTATTATGAAAACCGTTTATATCTGTCCATATCTGTATTTCTGATGCTTTTACTGCTGCTCCAATTAATGATGCAGTAAAATCACTGCCTCCGCGTTTCAGATTGTCGATCTCCCCATAAGCATTCCGGCATATAAAACCCTGTGTAATAATTATATTTTCAGAAGTATGTTTTTTAAGTTCTCTTTTAATGTTTTCTGTTATATAGAATGAGTCAGGTTCTCCATCCTTGTCGATTCGCATAAAGCACAAAGCAGGTAAAAGAATTGATTTAATAGTCCTTTCCTGAAGCAGAAGATGAAATAATGAAGTGGATATAAGTTCTCCCTGGGCAAGAATTGCTTTTTCCTGAAGCTTTGTAAACACCCTCAGGGTAAAATTCCTGATATACCCGAAATGAGAATCGATCAGTTCATGTCCGGTTTTTCTGAAAGTATCAGTTGCAAGAAGCTCCTCTACAACCTGATGGTATTTTGATCTCAAAACTTCATTCTTTTGAGATGCCTCATTAATATTGTCGGCATACAACAAATCGGTTATTTCTACCAGGCTGTTTGTAGTGCCGGCCATGGCAGATAAGACTACAATTTTTTTTTCTTCGTTATTTATTAATGGTATCAGTGCTTTCATCCTGTCGGGATTTTCCACTGATGTTCCTCCGAATTTCATTATTTTCATACCCATATTTTATTTAAAAAAAACCTGCATCATTTTGCAGGTCCGATTTATCTTTTATCATCCAGAATACTCACAAGAAGATAATGCAGACCTGTAATGCAGATGCTTAATACACCTCAAGAACTTTTTTATCTGTTTGTTCATATATTTATAATCAGGGAGCAAAAATATGCTTTTAATTAATACAGAATATTTAATTGGTATATTTTTTGTGATTATATAAAAAATTTAACAGTTTAAATAAAAATGATATAAAATGAAGAAAACTGTTTTTATTATACTAGTTATTCTGGCTGCAATTCAGACAGATGGATTCAGTCAGAGAAAAAAGGACAGATATAAAGTAAAAGCTGACACTGTAACAGTGGATAGTCTGGAATATAAGTTAATTGTTCTGGACCCTGGTTTTGACGTCTGGCTTGCTACCAAACCTTCAAAGGAATTCTACTCGAAGGAGTATTATGAGCAAAAGAACCGTCTGTATGTTTCTGAATGGAACAACAGGTATATGACTTCCCGGAATAATGGCAGATATGAAACTTATATTGATTATAACTCTAATACAGATTATGGCTTGGATCTTAATTACAAACTCTATTATTACTTCAAGTATTTCGAGGAAACAAATAAAGTAAAGCTCTATCCAACCGGAAGATAGCTTATCTAAATAGTTCATTATATTCAGATTAGCTGTTAATTGAGGTTTTTTATATTAACAATCTGTTATTTTGATTTTTTTATTTATTTTTGCAGCCGTTGTTAACCGCAATAATACAGCAAGTTCTTTTTTTCGGGAGCCCTTTGACATTAGGAAGACAAAAGACAAAAGGCTAAAGACAAAAGGATTGTTTTAACTTTTATCTTTTAACTTTTATCTTTTATCTTGTTTACGCCCAGATGGCGAAATTGGTAGACGCGCTAGTTTCAGGGACTAGTGTCAGCAATGATGTGCAGGTTCGAGTCCTGTTCTGGGCACTATTAAAGACAAAAGACAAAAGTTACAAGACAAAAGGATTGTTTTAACTTTTATCTTTTTACTTTTATCTTTTATCTTGAGATTCGCCCAGATGGTGAAATTGGTAGACACGCCAGCTTGAGGGGCTGGTGCCGGTTACGGTGTGCAAGTTCGAGTCTTGTTCTGGGCACTAAAAACCAGATTGTTAATTACAGTCTGGTTTTTTATTTTTACAGAATACTGATTGTGGAATATCGTGCTCTTATTTCAGTAAATTATCCCTGACACAAAATAAATTTGGAAACAATAGTTGTTTAAACTAATTTTATAGGTAACAAATAATATTTTTCGAATATTGTTAGTGTTTATTCAAAAATTAAATAGCTTTGACAAAGAAAGTCAGATCGTTGATTATAAGATCCTGGCAAATAATATAGTTTGAATTATTCCGTTAAAGTAAAAATTAACAATTCATTGACTCAAATTATAATTCAATGAAGTATTTTTTCGTTTATATTCTCTTTTCTGCTTTTATCATTCCGGGGTGTACCAGGAAAAAACCGAATATCATAACCTACGATCTGAAACGTTCAGATTATCTTGAATTAATTGATGCGACAGGGACAATACAGGCAGTGAATAACTTTACCCTGTTGGCACCAAGAATTAGTGTTACAAACCTTATTCCAGTAGTTCACCTGGCAGAAGAAGGCGCTCATGTAAAAAAAGGTGACACTATTTGTATTTTTAATGTACCCGATCTTTTAAGCATGGTTGAATCATTTAACCGTGATCTCGAAAAGATGGAAAGTGACATGAAAAAACTTGAAGCTGACAACGCAATGCAGCTTTCGTTGTTAAATGCTCAGGTTGAAACTAATAAAGCCAAGATGGCTATAAGCATGCTTGATTCAATACAGATAAAATTTGCCCCTCCGGTAAAGCAGAGGTTGCTTGCACTTGAAATGGAAAAAGTAAATATTGAGAAAAAGAAACTTCAGAAAAAATTTGCTGCACAAAAAAAAATCGATAATTCGGAGCTCATCCAGATGAGATCGCGTATAATGATGCAGAAAAGTCGTCTTCAGATGTTTCAGAATCAGATTAATTCACTCAAACTTGTTTCTCCTGTTGACGGCATCATAATGCATGTTGAAAATTATCGGCTTGAGGGTGGAACTATTGTTTTTGGAAAAATTGAAGAAGGAAGCAGTACTTTGAGTAATATGTCGGTACTTCAGATACCCGATATGAAGGAAATGCAGGTTTCAGTTGAGGTTCCGGAGGCTGACTACAAAAGAATTGAAAATGGGCAAAAGGTATTAATCAGGGTTGAGGCTGCCACAAACCTGATTACAACCGGGAAAATAAAAAGAAAGACACTTGCAGGAAAGAACACCCAGATGCAAACTGCAATAAAAACTTATGAAGTGATTATAAGTGTCGACAGTTGTCATTCTGATATGATACCGGGATTGAGCGCCTCTTGCCGGATAATAGTCGATCAGGTGAAAGATATAATCGTGGTTCCGGCTACAGCAATTTTCGTGAGAGACAGTACGAAAATCGTATATGTTGCTGAAGATTATAAATTTATACCTGTTACTGTCGAAACCGGATTATCGAACAGCTCCAAAAGTATAGTGTCAAAGGGTCTTGAAGGCAATGAGACTATAGCACTGATAGAACCGCCACATAATCTGATCAGAAAAGAAGTGAAATCCAAAACAGATACGACAGCCAATTCCCTTGTGGATAAAAAAGATACTGTATTAAAAAATCAACAGTAAAGAATTAACGTTTCAAAAGATAAAAACTGAAAAACTTCTGTAAAATAATCTGATAATGAACAAAAAATTTATTCTCCTTTTATTTCTTGGACTCATTGCATGTAAAGGAAAAGTAGTTCAGGAAGTGCAGACAACGCTTGTTAAGCGGGGCACCTTTTCGGAAGAGCTGACCGAAGAGGGAACCGTGCGGGCAGTTAATTCAATCAATATAACTGCACCGAATATCTCATACCGGTATGGAAACTTGAAAATCACTAGTTTAGTCAACGACGGCAAAGAAGTTGACAAAGGAGATACCGTCATCATTTTCGATCCTTCTGAAATAAAAAAAGCAATAATTACATCTCAACAGCAACTGGAAATCGCAAATGCTGAATTTGAGAAACTTAAAGCAACACAACAGTCAGAAATAGAAGATCTTGAATCTGATCTGGAAATATCGCGCATTTCTCAGGAAATATCTAAAATAAATTTTGAACAGGCCGTTTACGAGTCGGATGTAACAAAGAAAGAGATCAATCTTAAACTTGAAACAGCAAACATCGCACTTGAACGTGCAAAAGAACAAATTGAAAACAAGAAAAAGATTCAACAGGAAGATCTCTTCCAGAAAACGTTAAGTATAAAACAATTAACAACAGCCCTTGAAGATGCCAACAGCACTGTAAAAAGCCTGTTTGTGATCAGCCCCGGTCCAGGCATTGCTATTCTGAAAGACAACTTCTATACAAATCAGAAATGGCAGGCCGGCGATCAACCTTACTCGGGAACCATCTTAATCGAGCTCCCCGATCTGAATGAAATGATGGCTGAGGTAAAAATAAATGAAGTCGATATTACGAAAATTTCTCCGGGTCTGAAAGTAGAAATTAAACCGGATGCATACTCAGATACTACCTTTTCAGGCAAAGTAATAGAAGTTGCTAACCTTGCCCAGAACAAGGATTCAAAAACCAGGATTAAGGTATTCCCTGTGCAAATTAAAATTGAAGGTAGATCCGGAAACCTTTTACCAGGACTGACCGTCAGTTGTAAAATAAAAATAAGTGAAATAACAGGAGTATTGTATATCCCGATTGAGTCAATTTTCAAAGATCAGGGGAATGAGTTCGTTTATGTCAAAACAACTTCAGGCTTCAAACGTAAAGATGTAAAAATCGGAGCAGTCAATACTGATTTTGCTATAGTTATTGATGGATTGGCAGAAAATGAAGAACTGGCATTAACAGATCCATTCCTGAATAAAGATGAAGACAAATCTAAAAAGGAGACTAATTCAAATGGTAAATAGCATTTTAACCTTGTATATAGAGCAGTTTAGAAATCCCCTATAAATACTCATTCAAAGATTTTAAAGAACATGATGAATAAAAGAAAACAGTTGTATCGAAATTCCCGGATTTTTCAGGGACTGGCAAAGGTTTTATTATATCTGCTATTAATTTCTTTTTCAATTTCTTGCAGTAAAGTTAAACCTGGAGATTTTACTGTAATGACGGGATCATTCAGGCAGTCAGTAATTGAGGCGGGTGAACTGGAAGCAATTAAAGCATCCTATATCATGATGCCCCGGATAGCCTATCAGTATGGGTACCAGTTTAAATTAATTGGTTTGGCAGAGCATGGTAAGCTTGTCCATAAAGGAGACTCTATTATCAAACTCGACCCTTCATCTGTTTATAAGTACATTATCGAAAGGGAAGATATGCTTGAAAACGAATTGGCAGCTGCAAACAAACAAGCTGTACAGAGTGAAAATAATATTCAGGAACTGAATGCTCAATTCAGGAGTGAACTGGCTGCGTACGATCTGAAAAAGCTTGAAGTGGAAAGAAGCAAGTTCGATACTGATGTCAAAAAAAGAATAAAAGAACTTGAATTTCAACAGGCTACCATCAAGCTTAATAGAGTAAAACGAAACCTAGAGCTAAAACCCAGGCTGGATAATTATGATGGTCATATTCAGAGAATACGTGTAATCCAACGTGAAACCGAACTAAAAAGTGCAAAAGAAACATTGAAACAGTTTCTGATCAGATCCCCACTCGATGGCACATTCCAGGTTTCCAGCAACAGAAACTATTCAAATCCACAAAACTGGAGGCTGGGAGATTCACCTTACCAGGGATATGTAGTTGCAAGTATTCCTGATATTACTAAGATGAAAGCAAAAACATACATAAATGAAGCAGAATTTAAAAAGGTGAAGCCCGGAATGAAAGTAATTGTCAGGCTCGATGCACTTCCTTCCGTCCCTTTTAATGGAATCATAACAGATATCAGTAAAATATGCTTTACCCGCGACCGCGAGAAAGTATTTAATGTCGTAGTTGAAATAGCTGAATCGGATCTGCGGCTTAAACCCGGTATGACTGTAAATTGTGAGTATATTCTTTATGAGTCAGACAACGATCTGTTTGTACCTAATAACTGTCTTCTTAAAGAGAAGGGCAAATCATATATTTTTATTAAAAGAGGCGGTTCCGCACGAAAGATTGAAGTTCAGTCAGAAGCATCAAACAGCAACCATACTATAATAAAAGGTGAAGTAAAACCCGGGCAGAAACTTGTGCCATTCGAAGAAGCTCTTAACCAAAAAAATCTATAAACTATGCAGTTTGCAGAAAACATAAACATCGCGCGGTTAGGTCTGATAGACCATAAATTCCGCTCTTTTCTAACTATGTTGGGAATTATCTTTGGTACTGCATCGGTTATTGCAATGGTGTCGATCGGGGAGGGAGCTAAAAAACAGGCAATTGCAAAATATCAGGATCTGGGCATCAGTAATATTATTATCCGCGACAAAGATTTAACCGAGACCGAACTTGAGGAGGTGAGGATGAAGTTCTCGCAGGGGTTATCGATTAAAGATGCTGAAGTAATTCATGAAATTGTTCCGGGGGTTTCAGATGTTGCCCCTCAGGCTGAAGCCAAAATGGAGGCAAAATATGCAGACAGATCTTCAAAAGCTACTGTTATCGGAATAACGCCATCTATTTTAAAAATACTTAATTATAAGACTGAAAAGGGCGGATTTATAGACCAGAACCATTATGACCGTCAGTTAAAGGTTTGTATTCTCGGGTCTGTTATTGCAAGAGAATTATTTAGTTATGACAATCCAATAGGGCAAAGTGTAAAATTAGGTGATCAATGGTTCGAAGTAGTTGGTGTTATGCAAAATAAGGCCTTGTTTACCGAAACAGTTGGTGAGCTGGCTGCACGCGATCTGAATAACGATGTCTATATCCCACTATCAACATTTAATAAGCGAATTCCAAAGGAAAATCGTTTTTCAAGCGAAATAAAACAATTAACAGTCAAGCTTGATAATTCTGAACGCCTTGTGGAGTCAGCTGCGGTTATCAGAAGCATATTAAACCGTCATCATTTCAATAATGACGATTTCAGCATAATTGTACCGTATGAATTATTAAAACAGGAGGAAAAGGAGCGACGGATCTATAACCTCCTGCTGGCTTCAATTGCTGCAATTTCATTAATTGTTGGTGGTATTGGTATTATGAACATAATGCTGGCATCGGTATTGGAACGGACCAACGAAATAGGCATCCGCAGGGCAATTGGTGGAAAGAGATCCGATATTATGAGCCAGTTTGTTACTGAAGCAGTGGTACTGAGTATTTCAGGAGGTGTAATCGGGGTCGTGCTTGGGATTTCACTTTCTCTTGGAATTGCTCTGGCAACTGATGTGCAAACAAGTATAACATTTTATTCAATAATTATAGCGTTCGGTTTTTCAGTTCTGGTTGGAATCACTTTTGGATACCTGCCGGCAAAAAATGCCGCAAATCTTAAACCTATCGAGTCAATCCGGCACGAATAAGCCTTACTGTATTATAGCCAAAAATCAACTTAACCATCAATAAAAGATATTCAGATGAACCCCACATGTTTTGCTAAATTCAAACATAGAAATAATACCATTTGCAACATGTAGGCTCCATCATTCCTTTAAAAATAAATTGTAATATGATGAATCTTTTACAAAAAACAACAACAGCTTTTTTTCTCTCTTTTGCCATATCATCAGTTGTACAAGCACAGCAAATTTACAACCTCGATCTGGAATCGAGTATCGAGTTAGCTAAAGAGAAGAGTAAGACCATGCTCATATTACAGCAAAGTCTGAAGAAAGCATCTTACGACCTTAAAGCCGCTACAAGCAGTTTTAAAACTCATATTGATCTGGACTTTGTGTTGCCACAGTATACAGAGACAATCAGACAGTGGGAAGACAGTTCAGGGATCTCCTTCTATCCTGTTCGCCAGAACCAGGTTAACAGTTACCTGACTATTAACCAGCCTTTACCCACCGATGGTTACCTTTTTGTTCGTTCAGGGGTTCAGAGTTTTGTTGATTATTATGCTGATGATCGCAATGCACAAATCTCTTCCAGCATTGGATTACGCCAGCCAATTGAAGCTTTTTTTGGATATAACCAGATTCGTTTGGGATATAAACAGGCAAAACTTGCTTACGATCTTTCAGTGAAACAATTAAAAAGAGAGGAGCTTAATCTCGTTTATGATATTAGCCAAACCTTTTTTACACTGCTTTCTTACCATGAACGATTAAACATTGCGCAACTCAGTTTAAACAAACAACAGGAGGCATATACTATTGCCCAGAATAAATACAGCGCCGGATTAATTCGAGAGGTAGAGGCTCTCCAGATGGAAGTGGACCTTGGTGAAGCTGTAAATAATTTCGACATTGCCAGAGTTGATTACTCTTCACAGATTGATCTCTTTAAGGAAAGATTAGGTATTGACCTGCGCGATAGTGTGGTAATTAAAAGTGATCTGGGTTACAATCAGGTTCTTGTCGATGTGGAAAAAGCTGTAAGTCTTGCTATGGAAAACCGACTTGAGCTTAAAGAAAACGAGATTCAGATTGAACTGGCGCAGATGGAAATCAAGAAGAGAAAAGCAGAAGGAATGATTAATGGTGATATTATGATAAATTACAATTTTATTGGTGTGGACAAAAGTAATCTGACAATACCACTTGAAACTTCCTTAAATAATACATGGCAAAACCTTATCAACAGACCAGGTAGTTTCGGAGTAGGAATGACGATAAATATTCCCATTCTTGATTGGGGCGAAAACAGGGCAAAGGTACATGGAGCACAGGCTACCTTAAGCCAGAACCAAATCCGGCTGGATGCTGATAAAGTTACTATAGAACGCGATATCAGGACCACTGTCAACCGACTGCAAAGTAGCCTCAACCGGCTCCAGTTGCTTGAGAAAAATGTTCTGGTAGCAGAGAAAAGTTTCGAGATTTCGCGACAGCGTTACGTCAATGGCGATATTGATAGTCAGTCTATGGCGCTTGAACGCGAAAGACTGAACAACGCCTATATCTCACGACTTGAGTCATTTATAAATTATAAGCTACTGTTATCAGATCTGATGCGAAAAACCTTTTTCGATTTTGAAAAGAATATTTCTATGCTTGGTAAGTGATACACAAAGCACGACACACGACACACGACATACAGCGCACGACACACGACACATGACGCAATTGAAGTCTAAATAATATTTTTCCGTGCGTCCTGAGTCGTTAACCGTGCGTCCTATTCTTTAATTGAATCATAAATCGCCTGCAGTATCTCCGACCTGATATTCAGATCTGATAAAAGATTATTATTTCTTGTAGGATAAACCCTGTTGCACAGGAAAACATATGTAATGTCATAAACAGGATCAATCCATACAAATGTTCCGGTAAACCCCGAATGACCAAAACTTTCAGGTGAAGCACTTTTTGTCGGATAAGCCTCTTTTTGTGTCAGTTCAGAGTTATTGAGCAGAGGTTTATCAAATCCCAGACCTCTCCGGTTATTATTTTCAGGAAACTGTACCCTTGTGTACTCTTCCATAACATCTTTTCCAATAAGTTGTTCCCCTCCATATTCTCCCATCCTGCGATAAAGCTCCATAAGTTTCATGAGATCGTTTGCCGTTGCGAATAGTCCAGCATGACCCGATATTCCACCTAACATTGCAGCTCCTTCATCGTGCACAGTACCATGCAACAGTTGTTTCCTGAAAAGGGAATCATATTCAGTTGGAACAATCCTGCTTAAAGGGTATTTCAGATAAGGATTAAACCCAATATCAAAAGCACCGATTTTTTGATAGATATTGGTTGTTACAAAATCGTACCATTTCTGCCCCGACAATTTTTCTACGATTTCAGGTGCAATTATGAATGTAATATCCGAATAGACGTATTTTTTCACACCTATCGGGCTCTTCTTTATTTCAGTGAACATCTTTTTCCTGTAATTCTTATTTATATAAAGACCAGGTGCAACTTCCAGTGGAAATTTCTTTTCATATTCAGAATTAAAAATATTCCGCCTGAACTTTCCATCTTTCTCAACAGTCTCTTTCCAGAAAGGGAGCCAAGCGGTCAACCCTGACTGGTGAGTAAGCATATCTTTCATCAAAAGATCGTTCTTATTTGATTTTTTAAAGTAAGGAAGATAATAACCCAAAGTCTCATCAGGAGAGAACTTCCCTTCGGCGTCGAGAAGCATTAATCCCGGTAGCGTTGCTGAGACTTTGGTAACAGATGCAAGATCATAAAGATCATCTTCCTGGACGGAGACCCGGTTATCATATGTCTGATAGCCATATGTCTTCTTGAAAACGACTATGCCTTTTCTTGCGGCCATAACCTCACATCCGGGAAATGCTTTTGTCTGTAAACCAATATTTACAATTGAGTCAATCTTCCTGTTAAGAATTTCAGATGACATACCCACACTTTCTGGTAATCCATATTGCAATCTGATGTTCCCGGGAGTTATTATTCCAAAATTAAACGGCCAGTTTTCATTAATTGTAACAGGAAGTGATCCACGGGCACCGATCCCTCCGAAAATTAGTTGGGCTGAAAGATCTTCTGTGTATTCATTTTCCTGGTAAGCAACTATAAGACCATCAGTGTTTTGGAGAGAGCTGATTTTTGCAATAGAGTAGGGATTACCAAAATATGTGATAATACATTTATTTACGGAATTGAGCTTTTCAAGAAGACTGTCAAGGCCCTCAGGTATGCCAAAATTCATTACAGATCTCTGGTCTGTATTGAAGACTCCAGCAATTACCAGATCATATTTTTCCAGCTTTTTAAGGAGTCTGGTAACTTTTTTCTGATCAATTGTATCTATGAAATAATTATCAACTTTAGTATATTTTGAAATTCTCACCTGGTAAGGTGTCATTCCTCCATCGTTTATCGCAAGTGTTGCAATCTTAAGTTTGTCCAGGTTCCTTACAGGGATGACATTTTGTTTGTTATTAAGGACAGTCAGTGCATTTGCATAAAGATCACGTATTAAAGCATCTGCAGAGGTCGGTGACAGCTCCTTCATAATGTTATCGACGGCAATTGGAGCAGGCTTACTGAGCCCTGCCCAATATTTTGCAGCCAGTACCTTACGGCATTTTTCATTTATTAACTCCGTTGTAATTTCCCCCGTTTTGATACAATCAATAATTGTTTTAATTGCCCTTTCCGGATCAGTGACATATTCAAGAACATCCATCCCTGCTTTCAAGGCATTTACCTCAGCTTCTCCTGGTTTGGTATACTTTGTAATACCTTCCATATTCATAGCATCGGAAAGTACAAGCCCTTTAAATGATAATTCATTCTTTAAGAGCCCGGTAAGTACCGGATAAGATATTGTGGAGGGGAGGTTCGGATTTGGATCGAGGTTTGGTATCCAAAGGTGTCCTGGCATTACTCCGGTTATTCCATTATTAATCAGTGATTTAAAGGGGACTAGTTCAATTGAGTCAAACCGTGCTCTTGAATGCCTGAGCACAGGAAGATCTAAATGTGAGTCCACTTCAGTGTCACCATGTCCTGGAAAGTGTTTTGCCACGGCTATAATACCGTTATCCTGCAATCCTCTCATATACATCAGTGATTTACGGCTTACATTTTCCGGATCTTCTCCGAACGATCTGAAATTAATTACTGGGTTTTGAGGATTATTATCCACATCAGCAACTGGTGCGAGATTTATTTGAACCCCGGCTCTTCTGAACTGGTCAGCAACTGCTCTTCCCATTAAATAAATAAGGGAATCATTCCCTATAGCCCCAAGAGTCATCTGAAAAGGGAACTTAATAATACCTTCAAGCCTCATTCCAATTCCCCATTCTCCATCGGTTACAACCATCAAAGGGACTTTTGAAATTTTCCGGAAATAGTTTATCATTTCTGATTGTTTGGGAGCATTGTCCTGAAAAAAAATGACTCCGCCAATACCGGTTTTCTTTATCAGATCACTCAGGTAAACTTCGTGACTGATATCCCTGTTTGAGAAAGCTGCGACCCAGATTAGCTGAGCAACTCTCTCTTCTTCAGAAAGAGTATTCATTACTGAATCTACCCATGGATGGTTAATGTACTTTAAAAAGGGTGGATCAACATTTTGTGCAGTTACTTTACTGATGAGTAAGGCAAGTAACAACAGTAAAAACAGACCTTTGGTTCTTTGATGCATGACTTATATATCTTTTACATTTGAGACAGTAATATCAACGGTAAGTGGCAATGCATTCAGGAAAATTTTTCAGGATGTTATAAAATATTTGTTATATATCTCCATATTCCGTTCAAGGAGAGCCACAGAAACCTCGTAGGCTTTCTTGCTGTCTTTTAATTTTAAAGCGTTTATTAATTCTCCCTGATACTTCAAGGTATACTCCTTTTCACCTTCAATATTTCCATAAATAAGATTCCTCATTCTTGGAAGGAGGGAGTAAACCGGTTCCAGACTTATAATTACTATCGGATTGCCGGTAGATTTTGAAAGGTTCATATGAAACCTGTTTATTAAGTCTACCTCCAATTGTGTATTATCGGGATTGCACCGTTCAAGCTCAGCCTGGTTTTTCTGGAGTGTCTTAATGTCATCTTCGGTTCTGTTTCTGGCTGCCAGTCGCGCTATTTCCGGTTCAAAAAGACGTCTTACTTCAATTATCTTTAGGATAAGATCGGAATTGAATCTTAAATCGTAAAAAAGATGAAGGGAGTTAATTGCATCTTCAATTTTCAGTTCCGTGATATATATGCCGCTTCCCTTCCGGATGTCGATGAGCCCTCTCGCGCTTAACCTGCGAAGAGCTTCCCTTAGCGCAGTACGGCTGACTGCAAACTGTGCACATAACTCTTTTTCTGATGGCAATTTTGTCCCGGGCAGTAGTTTTTTCTGACGGATCGCTTCTTCAACTTTACGTTCAATTTTCTGACTTAAAGTTAGCCCTGTTCCGATTTTACTGAAGATATCATCCATATAATTTGATTATTTTTTAATGTCTGCAAAAGCTTTTGATTTTGTTAGAATAAAAGTATATTGTTTTTTATAAACACTGGCATTGATAACAATATATCCATCATAATTACTGATAATTTTCTTTATAAAATTCAAGAGCCTTCTTAACAGAACCATACTTCATCAATAAAATCCTTGCAGCTTCTCTCTGTATATTTAATTCATCAACAATCATCCGTGTTCCCCGTTCGATCAGCTTTTTATTTGTAAGCTGCATATTAACCATCTTGTTCCCTTTTACCCTTCCAAGCTTAATCATTACAGTTGTAGTGATCATATTGAGTACCATTTTTTGTGCTGTACCTGCCTTAAGCCTGGTGCTCCCGGTAACAAATTCCGGTCCGACAACAACTACGATCGGAAACTCAGTTACTTCCACAATTTTGCTATCGGGATTACATGTAATACATCCGGTAAGAATTCCACTTTCCCTTGCTTTAATAATCCCTCCGATCACATATTGAGTGGTTCCTGAAGCCGCAATCCCTATTACCGTATCTTTTGTGTTGATATTAAAAATTTCAAGCTCTTTCCATGCTTTATTCGGATCATCTTCAGCTGACTCAACTGCTTTACGAAGAGCTACCTCACCTCCGGCAATCAGACCGATAACCAGGCTGTCGGGAACACCGAAAGTGGGAGGTACCTCTGAAGCATCAAGAACCCCGAGCCTTCCGCTTGTACCTGCACCCAGGTAGAAAATCCGTCCACCTTTCTGCATCCTTTTAACTATCCTGGTTATAAGCTGATCAATTTGCGGAATAGCTTCCCTGACAGCCAAATGAACCTTTGAGTCTTCCTGGTTAATGTTGGAAAGAAGCTCATTGACCGACATCTTTTCGAGATTATCAAAATTTGAAGATGATTCGGTTATACTTATATTTTGTTTAATATTGTCAGATCCAGTCATTTTATTTTGGTTATATTTTTGATATATGATATTTCATCAGGTTCTCCATCGGAGATAAGGTAATGATCCCTGATTTAAGATTATTCCTGGTTAACAAATCTTCAAGGAAAGGTCTGAAATAGTAGGCAATACTTCCTGTAAAATGTACAGGGAAAACTTTTGCTTCGGGATACTGAAGAATATTCCTCTTTATAAAATCATCGAAACATGATTTGATAATATCTTGTAATTCAGGGATATCTATATGAGATGCAATAAACTTTGCGAATTGACCAAGGAATTTATTGGGAAAAGGTTTCGTATATACATTTTCCAGGATTTCGGCCGGAGTTAATTTATATGTTTCAAAAAAGCAGTCAATAACCTTCTGGTGAACCTGCTTTTTCAGTACCCCGGAAACCAGTTTTCTTCCGATTACAGCCCCGCCTCCTTCATCACCGAGAATATATCCCAGAGGGGAGACATTTGAAACTATCACCGAACCATTGTAGTAACATGAATTGGAACCGGTACCCATTATGCAGGCTATTCCTGGATCATTCTGACAAAGCGACCGGGCAGCTCCAAGCAAATCACTGCCAACAAAAATCTCTCCCGGTGAAAAAAACTTTTCAATAGCTCCTTTGATTATATTTTCTTTTGAAACACTGTTACATCCCGTTCCATAGAAAAAAACCTTACTGAATGATTTCCCTGAAAGACTATCAAGTTCCTTTTTCAAAAGGAGATATACTTCTTCCCCGGTAAGGAAAAATGGATTTATTCCGGATGTAAAATATGACTCCTGAGGGATACCTCTGGAAATAATTTTCCATTCAGTTTTAGTTGAGCCACCGTCAGCAACAAGTATCATGATTTTCCAAATAATGCACTATGTTATTGAAAATAAACGAATTAATTTTTTTGTATATAGTTTTACCAGTTTCTATACAAAAATAAATATTAATTATTGGATAATGATGTTTTTTGTAAGATGTATGACAAATTTTAAAAAACTTTCTATTTTTGAACTATTATGCATAAATTACAGTCCAAATTTATTTGTGGATGAAAAGTACATTTCTCAAAAAAAGATTGACACTGATCTTACTTATTGCATTTTGCTTAAATGCAGCTTATTCACAGGAATTTCCAAGACTTCACAGGATAGCAGTCAATAAGCTTAAAACATGGGAAAATCCTCTGACGGAGTTGAAAAATATCGGGAAGCTTAAAATCGACTCTGTATCAGCCGGAGAAGACCCTGATAGGATAACCCTTTATTTTTCACCAACCTTATCCTTCTATCCCATCAGGGAGGAAAGTGCCTCCTTTCTCATTCAATCATTAAAGAGATCCTTAGGTCACAGATTCCGAAAGTACATAATTGATTTATATTCAAACGGATATTCATTAAATCAGTTAATCCCTAATTATTACAGGGAGGCGACACCCGTTGATTCCTCACGGATTCAGACTCAAAAAAAAGATAAGAAGGTACTCGTTAGGAATATTAGCGGTATTAGTCCGGTTAAAGGTCTTTCAGGTAACTCAATAGCCCTCTGGCATAGCCACGGATACTATTTTGAAATGAAACTTGACCGATGGGAATGGCAACGCGCAAGACTATTCGGCACAGTAGAGGATATTTCAGTAATGGGATATGTACAACCTTATCTTTCAAAAATGCTTGAAAACTCTGGAGCCAATCTGTTTTTACCCCGGGAACGTGATATTCAGACTCATGAAATTATTGTTGATAATGATAAATCAACCGGCACCTCTGAAGTTGTAATACACCTTAATAATAATGTACAAAGGATTGGCGAAGGTTTTTTATTATATGATACCCTTTTTGCAGGAGTTAACCCGTTCAAAAGAGGCACTTCACTCCGGATAATTAACGATTCAGCCTTGTATATACCACAGATACCTGCCGACGGGGAATATGCAGTTTATATCTCCTATCCGAGAAGGAATGATAACTGTAACTCTGTATTATATACTGTTAATCATACAGGAGGTAAGACGCATTATATTGTCAATCAGACAATTGGAGGGGAGACGTGGATTTACCTGGGCTCTTTTAAGTTCCGTGCCGGGAAAAATGCGGCTATCGGTTCATTAATGGTAAGTAATGCCGGAAATAGTAATGAATATATTGGTTTGGATGCTGTAAGATTTGGAGGAGGAATGGGAAATGTTGCAAGGAGGCCTTCTCCGGATATCATAAAAAATCAACAATCACCGAATGAGAATAAGTCTGATAAAATTCTGAAAGATCCGTTGGATAGTTCTGACTTTGAATGGAAACTAAGTGAAAAACCAAGGTTCCTGGAGGCAGCCAGATATTATCTTCAGTATGCAGGAATGCCTGATACTCTGGTTTATAGCCCAAATACTTATAAAAACGATTATAATGACGATTACCAGTCTAGAGGTACTTGGATTAATTTCCTTATGGCTAATCCACAATCAGGAGGACTCGGAATACCAATTGACCTGACACTTGCATTTCATACCGATGCCGGGGTAACTCCGGATGATTCTGTGATCGGAACCCTGGCAATTTATTCAACCGGGGCCGACTCTGGAAAGTTTCCTGACGGAACATCCAGGATGGCTAGCAGAGACCTCTCAGATATTATTCAGACTCAGGTTGTTGAAGATATAAGGAAAATATTTGACCCTAAATGGACAAGAAGAGGTATATGGGACAGACCTTATTCAGAGGCAAGGAAACCCAACGTACCTGGCATGTTACTGGAGCTGCTGTCTCATCAGAATCTTGCAGATCAGCAGTATGGACTTGATCCACGGTTCAGGTTCGAGGTAAGCCGTGCGGTTTATAAAGGCATTCTGAAATATTTATCGTATGTTGAAAACCGGGATTATGTTGTTCAGCCTGTACCTGTAACCAATTTTGCCATCGTTCCTTTATCCTGTAAAACCATCCGGTTATCATGGGAACCGGGAATCGACAAAATTGAACCAACCTCTAAACCTGATAAGTATCTAATATATAAACGGATAGGTGAAAATGGATTCGATAACGGAGTTGTTGTTGAAAAGACCTGGGCTGAAATTAACCTCGAGTCATATGATAGTATCTATAGTTTCAAAGTAACAGCTATTAATGAAGGTGGTGAAAGTTTTGATTCTGAAATTCTTTCCGCAGGAATTAAAGCCGGGGATACCAACGGGATACTTATTGTTAACGGATTTGACAGGATTTCGGGGCCTGCATGGTTCGATATTGAAAATATGGCCGGAGTTGCCTGGTGGCAGGATCGTGGGGTCGCTGATCATTTTGAGATAAGCGGTGTTGGAGATCAGTATGATTTCAATCGTAAATCGGCATGGCTTGATGATGATTCTCCCGGCTGGGGGGCATCATACGCAGATATGGAAGGGAAGATAATACCTGGTAACAGTTTCGATTATACTTTCATCCATGGAAAAGCAATAATGGCAGCAGGTCACTCTTTTTACTCTGTTTCCGATGAGTATTTTTGTTCAGATAGTTCTAGCACTTCACAATTTAAGAATATCGATTTGATTTTTGGAGAAGAGAAGTCAACTCCTTTTTTTAATGATACCTCCAAAATTGACTATAAAATATACACAACGGATTTTATGCAGAAAATCAGGGATTTAACACAATCCGGAACAAATATCTTCATGTCAGGAGCATACGTTGGTTCCGATCTGCTTTCACGCGGAGATTCAACATCGATAAAATTTGCAAAACAATACCTTCATTTTCTCCCACGTACCGGTCATGCAGTAAAAAACGGAGAGGTGTACTCAACTGATTTTGCAAAGCCACTGTTCACAGGTACCTTTAACTTTAATACAGGGTATTCGAAAGATATTTATTCGGTTGAAGCACCTGATGCTATTGAACCTTCAGGCAAAGGTTCATTATGTATTTTCAGATATTCTGAAAATAACACCTCCGCCGGAATCTTATTTAGCAGCAATTATAAAACAGTGATTCTGGGATTTCCGTTCGAATCCATAGTTTCCGAAAAAGAAAGGAATCTGTTAATGAAACAAATAATGAATTTTTTTGAAAAATAATATATGTGACTATGGAAAAGAGAATAACTTGCTTTATACCATCTTCCGACAAAGAGTCGATCGGATTTACCACTGCTTCATTAAAAGACTCAGGATTGGTCGAATACATAACTATATTGATTAATGAAGACAAGGATCCAGTCAACTCAGATGTATCATTCATCAGATCACAAGGATTTACTTCTACAGCTTCGGTAAAGAAGATGGCCGATGCTGCAAAAACTGATTATATTCTTACTTACAGCAAAGAATTCCAGCTTGACCTTAGCAAGTTTGCTCTTGAAAGGATGATACAGATATGCGAAGATACCGATGCAGGGATGGTCTATTCCGATTATTTTGAAAATAAAAATAACCACCTCTTACCGCATCCATTAATCGATTATCAGGAAGGTAGCCTGCGTGACGACTTTAATTTCGGTTCGGTTATTCTCTATAAGGCATCAGTCTTCAGAGAAGCCTGTAGTCGGATGGATACAGAATTCCAGTTTGCCGGTTTATATGACCTGAGGTTAAAAGTATCACAGAACCATAAACTTGTACATATTCCCGAAATGCTTTATACTGAGGTTGAGTCTGATACACGCAAATCGGGTGAAAAGCTATTTGACTATGTCGATCCAAGAAACAGGGCTGCTCAGATTGAAATGGAAATTGCGTGCACAAAACATCTTAAAGATGTAAAAGCATGGCTGAAACCTGAGTTCAATAAAATAAGATTTGATGCTGGACATTTTGAATATGAAGCCTCAGTGATAATACCTGTAAAGAACAGGGTAAAGACAATAAGCGACGCCATTTCTTCTGTTCTCAGTCAGCAGACCAGGTTTAAATTTAACCTTATTGTGGTTGATAACTACTCTAACGATGGAACTACTGATTTAATTCAATCTTTCGCAAAAGAGAATAACAAGGTGGTTCATATAATCCCGGAGCGGAAAGATCTGGGTATTGGCGGGTGCTGGAATGAAGGAATTTTTCATGAACAATGCGGTAAGTTTGTCATTCAGCTTGACAGCGATGACCTTTATATTAATGACAATGTAATAACAAGGATTGTGGAAGCTTTTTACAGCCAGCAATGTGCAATGGTCGTGGGTTCATATAAAATGGTTAATTTTAATCTGGAAGATATCCCTCCTGGTCTCATTGACCACAAGGAGTGGACCCCGGACAACGGAAGGAATAATGCTCTTAGGATTAATGGATTGGGAGCACCACGGGCATTTTATACACCTGTTTTAAGAAGTATCAGGGTGCCTAATGTAAGTTATGGAGAAGATTATGCTGTGGGCCTTGCAATAAGTCGCCAGTACCAGATAGGACGAATCTTTGATCCTTTGTATTTATGCCGTCGCTGGGAGGAGAATTCAGATTCTGCACTTGATATTAATAAGATGAATGTGTACAACCTTTATAAAGATAAGATAAGAACTATTGAATTTCTTGCTCGCAAGCAATTAATCAAAAGTAACGGGGATAATTAAAAACCGGCGGAATGTTATATTCAGAAAAGGTAAACGGTTTATTTTCCTCTCAGCTGAGAGAATGGGATCTGGCAAGAGTAAATTATCTCCAGTTTGAAAGAGTAAAGACCAGGATGCTTGATTTAAGCGGTTTTGAGATTCTGGTGCAGTTTAATCCTGAGCGTATAAGGTCATCTGCAGCAAATGTCGATGCAAAATCAATCGGTGCCCGGCCATGCTTCCTTTGCAGTAAAAACAGACCTTCACAGCAACGTGGATTAACTTTTAAGAGAAGTTTGACTGTTTTGGTCAACCCATTCCCGATATTTCCCAGGCATCTGTCTATTCCTTCAGAACTACATACGGATCAGCGTATTTTGCAGAATTTCGGCTCTATGCTGAGCCTGGCAGAGGCTATCCCGGATTACGTAATATTTTATAATGGTCCTCAATGCGGAGCCTCAGCGCCAGACCATTTGCATTTTCAAGCAGGTAATCGTGGCTTTTTACCAATTGAGACTGATTTTTCCGGTGGAAAGTTCACAACACTGATATCCGGTAAACCTGGAGTGAAAATCTGGAATTGGTCAGGTTATCTTAGAGGAATAGTTACTTTGAGTGGATCAGAAAGTGAAAAGCTTATAAGTGTTTTCAACCATTTTTTTAAGAAGTTCTCCGCTTTTCAGCCTGATAAACCTGAACCAATGCTTAATATCCTTGCATATTATAATCCTGATGGCTGGGTTGTCCATCTTATCCCCAGAAAATTACACCGCCCGACACAATTCTTTGAAGAAGGTATTGATCAGATTCTGCTCAGCCCGGCTTCTGTTGATCTTGGAGGAGTAATAATTACTCCCAGGGAGGAGGACTTTAATAAAATAAACGCATCGGATATTGCAGATATTTTCAATCAGGTTTGTATTAATGAAAACGAAATAGCCGGCTTTTTCAATGAATGATTATGAAGAACGAAAACAATGCCCCGGAAATACAGGTCGGAATATACTCAGGTGAGCAGATTTCCTTCACTCTGAATGGGGTTTTTAACGATAGTACGGGAACTTTTTCAGATTCCGGCAATTGGACTGCCGGATGTTCTGGTAATAAGTTATTCTTACGGAATGATAAACAAAACCTGGACTGGGAACAGACACTGTTTCTTAATCCGCTGAACGCAGAGGACTCTTCTTTTACTCTTCATGCCGTTACTATTGGGGTGAATTTTCACTGGCAACGCAAAGAGGATCAGATTTTTAAGGGGAAACTTAAACTAGTAATTGAAGATAATAAAGTTACAGCTATAAATGTTTTATCTATTGAGGATTATCTTATAAGTGTTATTTCATCTGAAATGAAGGCCACTTCTTCTGCGGAATTGCTTAAAGCTCATGCAGTGATTTCACGCAGTTGGCTGCTTGCCCAGATTGAAAAAAGCAGGACGCTCGGGAAAGATAGCCGGAAATATAAGACCCATTTCAGTACCGATGGTGAAATTGTCAGATGGTATGACAGGGAAGATCATCAAAATTATGATGTATGCGCTGACGACCACTGCCAGAGGTACCAGGGGATAACCCGGGCTTCAACAACAGTCGTTGTTCAGGTTATAGAAGAAACATTTGGTGAGGTGTTATCATATGAAGGAGTTATTTGTGATACACGTTACTCGAAATGCTGCGGTGGGGTAACCGAACTTTTTGAAAACGTATGGGAGCCTGTTAATCATCCTTATCTTCAGAAAGTTATAGATTATCCTGTTACTCCTGAAGGTATTAACCTTAATATCAATAATGAAGAGGTCGCAAGAAGATGGATACTGTGTAATCCGGACGCTTTTTGTAATACATCTGATAAAAAAGTGCTATCACAGGTCCTGAACGATTACGATCAGGAGACAAATGATTTTTTCAGATGGAAAGTCACATACACTCAGAGTAAGCTAAGTGAACTGGTCAGGACACGGACAGGAATTGATTTTGGAACGATTACAGACCTCATTCCACTTGAGAGAGGGACTTCAGGCAGAATTAAAAGGTTAAGAATCGAGGGTACTAAAAAGACAATGATCATCGGAAAGGAACTTGAAATAAGGAAAGCTCTTTCCAAAACACATCTTTACAGCTCATGTTTTTTTGCAGAGAAAACCGGAGATGAAAAGGAGCCCTCGTTTGTACTTCATGGTGCCGGGTGGGGACATGGTGTGGGGCTTTGTCAGATTGGTGCCGCTGTAATGGGCTCAAAGGGTTATTCATACCAGGAAATACTCATGCATTACTTCAGGGACACTCTTCTTGAAAAAAGATATTAAATTGAATCTAATGCAAAAAAAAATGGAACAACACAAAGATCGCTCACCCTGGAGCTGGATACCTACCCTTTACTTTTTTCAGGGGATCCCATACAGTATTGTTATGATTACCTCAGGTCTAATCTACAAGACCATGGGTATTTCAATCGCTTCATTTGCTTTCTGGACCAGCCTTCTTTACCTGCCATGGGCAATTAAACCTCTCTGGAGTCCATATATCGATGTTGTCTCAACCAAACGGAATTGGGTTGTCTGGACACAATTTCTGCTGGGGTTGGCTTTTATTGCCGTCGGAATTGCGATGCCTTTTTCCTTCTTTTATCCTATTACTATTGCCATTTTTGCTTTAATCGCAATATCTTCAGCCAGCCACGATATAGCAGCAGATGGGTTTTACATGTATGCTCTTGACCAGCATAAACAGGCATTTTTCGTTGGAATAAGGAGTACATTCTACCGTTTTGCCATGCTTACTGCTTTAGGATTGGTTCCGATAATTGCAGGAGTGATCCAGAAAAATACAGGGTTAGAATCTGTTACATTCGAAGCTCGATCGGTACTCCCGGAAGAGTATGTTCCATTCAATCCTTCTGAAATAAATATTAAAAAGCCGGAGGGAGAGCCTGTAATACTCCTTTTTCCTAAGGACATGCAAGTTCCTGTATTTCAGACCGGAAAGTCAGAACTCGATTCTGCTGTTATTTTTATAGCACTTTCAGCTCCGCCCGAAGAGGGTGAAACTGTGGTTGTAAACGTTGCGCGCAAATCAGGAAGTAAGGATATTGATCTTTCAAAGAAGCAAACAGGCCGGTTTGAGTTTACAAGCAAGAACTGGAACAATCTAGTGGCTGTATCAATAAAAGTGAATCATAATCTCACCGGGAAAACCACTTCGGGGTTTTTAGTAACAGCAGGAAATATAGCATTCAGCTGGACTGTATCACTTGGGATTCTTGGAATTGTTTTATTACTTATCGCCATTTATAACCGGATTATGCTTCCAAATCCGGTTGAGAACAGCAACAAGGAAAAGATAGGATGGACTGTTTACAAGGAGGTTTTTGTTTCATTTTTCAGCAAACCCGGGATAATTCCGGCACTTTTGTTTTTTCTCTTTTACAGGCTTGGTGAGTCACAGCTTGTTAAAGTTGCAACTCCATTTCTTGTTGATTCCAGGAGTTCCGGAGGTATTGGCCTCACCTCAGCACAGTATGGAATAGCGTACGGTACGATTGGTATAGCCTGTTTAACGCTGGGAGGAATACTTGGTGGAATTACTGCGGCAAAACTCGGTCTGAAGCGACTCATCTTGCTAATGGCATTTTGTATGAATATACCGATAAGTGTTTACATCTTTTTATCATACGTTCAACCTATGCCAGGGAATATTTCAATCTATCTTTCTATTGCTCTTGAGCAGTTTGGATATGGTTTCGGATTCACAGCCTATATGTTGTATATGCTGCATTTTGTGGGAGAAAGTAAGTATAAGACCGCCGAATATGCAATAGGTACTTCGCTTATGGCTCTGGGAATGATGCTTCCGGGAATGATATCAGGATCGATGAAAGAATTACTTGGTTATCAGCATTTCTTTATCTATGTAATCATCTGTTCAATTCCCGGAATTATAGCTATTAAGTTTTTAAAGATTGACCCGGCATTCGGTATTAAGAAGAGTTAACAATAAAATGATATTAAGTCAGTTACTTCAGGAATAGGGATTCGAGGAGTTCAATCCTGTCGAAATTATATTTAAAACAATTATAAAAAACTTATACTAGGTTTTCAAATATTAAAAGCTATGAAAATCAAAGGATTAACTAAAGTAGAACAGTCATTTTTTAACCGTTCAGGGAGGATGAAATATTCCACAAAAATCCCCTATGTTGTCGTTCAAAATTTTCCGGACCTCGGATTACTGACTTCACTGCGTTTCCTGGAATGGGTGGCCGAAAATCCCGATGGTGTGATCAGTCTCCCGACCGGTAAAACCCCTGAGTATTTTATTAAATGGACCAAACAACTTCTGACAGGCTGGGACAAACCGGAGAATCGCAAACTAATGGAGAATAATGGTCTCTTACTTTCTAAAAAGCCCTCCCTCAGAGGATTGCATTTCATACAGATTGATGAATTTTATCCAATCAATCCAAAACAGCATAACAGTTTCTATGATTATGTAAATAATTACTATATAAATGGATTTGAACTAGATCCTGCCAAAGCTTTACTTATCAATGCTGATAAAATCGTCCTGCCCCAGGGCAAACATTATTCTGAAGTTTTCCCCGACAACCGTATTGATCTTACACTAAGAAACAAGGAGGCCTTCTCGCCACTGGAAAAGCTGCAGCAAGCTTCTATTTTCAGTATTGACAACTGGTGTACAAACTATGAGAATCAAATCAGAGACCTTGGAGGGATCGGATTTTTCCTTGGAGGAATGGGCCCTGATGGGCATATCGCATTTAATACCCGTGGCAGTGATCATTATTCAGCAACCCGATTAACTGCAACTAATTTTGAAACCCAGGCTGCTTCTGCCGAGGATCTTGGCGGAATTGAAGTTTCAAGAAACAGGTTGGTTATCACCATTGGCCTTGGCACCATTACATATAATCCTGCAGGTGTCTCAATCATCTTTGCGGCAGGCGAAGCAAAGGCACCTGTTGTTAAAAATGCTCTCGAGAATATCCCGGATAATCTTTACCCTGCCACAGTCATGCTGCGGCAGCCAAACGCACGATTCTATCTAACCGAAGGAGCTGCCGTTCAACTCCACGACAGCATTGAGAAATATTATAAGGAGGGAGATTGGAACTTTGAGAAGACTGAAAAAGCAGTTTTTGACCTTTGTCTGAAAATCAATAAATATGCCCATAATCTTGAAATTGATGATTTAAAAAATGACAAATATTGCTCACTTATACCCGATCTGAACATCGACAGGGTGAAAGAAGTTATCGAATCTACCAAGAAGAAAATTGAGATTGGGGTCAGAAAAGATAACGATCAGACATTTCTTCATACAGGGCCCCATCATGATGATATTATGCTTGGTATATTTCCCTGCATCATTCCGCAACTGCGTGTCCATTCAAACAAATTTCATTTCTCAATATTAACATCTGGGTTCACCGCTGTTACTAACTATATGTTACAGAATTTGTTGCAGGAGACGATAAATCTGATTCAACAGGAGAAGATCGAAATGGTTGAATATCCTGATTTCTTTCAACAGGGGTTCAAATATAAATTTGATAAGGATGTCAGCCACTATCTGGATAAAATTGCTGCAAGGGATGAAAAAGGTAAACTGAGGGGCATCTGCCACCGTATAACCAGGGTAATGGTCGAAATATATAATCTCAAATCGAAAAAGGATTTGACAGACCAGATAGAAAAGAATATTGAATTGTTAAAATCAAGCTACAGTGGGGAGAAAAATCCACCTGATATTCAAAAACTTAAAGGTATGCTCCGTGAGTTTGAGGAAGAATTGGTGTGGGCACACTATGGAGTTAAAGTTCAGAATATTGAGCACCTGCGCCTGGGTTTTTATACTGGAGATATCTTTACACTCCAGCCACAGAGAAAACGCGATGTGGAGCCAATCCTGAAAATACTGAAACGAATACAACCAACAGTGATCAGCCTTGCATTTGATCCTGAAGGATCCGGACCCGATACTCATTATAAAGTCCTTCAGGCTTTGGCTGAAGCCTTAAGACAGTGGAAAAAAGAAAAGGACTTGTCAACTCTCCGGATAATAGGATACAGAAATGTTTGGTACAAATTTCATCCTTCCGAAGCTAATGTATTTACCCCTGTATCATTGAATTCAATGGCAGTGTTGAACTGGTCATTTAAAAACTGCTATATCAGCCAGGTTGATGCTTCATTTCCCAGCTATGAGCTCGACGGACCTTTCAGTGACCTCTCTCAACAGGTCTGGGTTGAACAGTTTAAGCGGGTTCAGCTTATTCTTGGAAAAGATTTCTTCTACGAAAATGAAAGCCCGAAGATCCGTGCCACACACGGAATGATCTACCATAAAGAGATGAAACCTGATGATTTTCTGATGCATGCCCGCGAACTTGAGAAAAGTATGGAAGGTGATGTTTTTTATGGTTAGATCAATAATCAGAAATTTAATTTCCGCGATTTATATTTATTAAAATAAAAAAACAAAATGTATTATCTTCAATTAAAATACTTTAGCTTGTTAAAGAGGATCCGGTTCTTCCTGATAACATTTCTGTTCTCTTTCATAATAGTGCCTCAATATCTCAGCTCACAGGTTTATCCGAAGCATGAGATGCGTGCTGTGTGGATTGCTACGGTAAATAATATTGACTGGCCTTCCTCACCAAACCTTTCAGTGGATGAACAGAAAAAGGAGATGATTAAGCTCCTTGGCATAATTAAACAATATAACCTGAACACGGTTGTTTTTCAGATACGACCCGCAGCTGATGCATATTATTCATCATCCATAGAGCCCTGGGCGCAATGGCTGACCGGTCAGCAGGGCAGAGCTCCGGACCCATTTTATGACCCCCTGGAATTTGTTATTACTGAATGCCGTAAGCGTGGACTCGATATTCATGCATGGTTAAACCCTTACAGGGCTATTACCGATACTGCCAATACTACTTCACCAAATCATATTACAAATATCCATCCTGAATGGTTCCTTACATATGGCAAAACGGTGTACTTTGATCCCGGGCTTCCTCAAACCAGGGATTATGTTGCCAGTGTCGTAAGTGATATTGTACGCAGGTATGATATTGATGCCATACACATGGATGATTATTTTTATCCTTATCGCATTGCAAATGTTAATTTCCCCGATGATAGTTCATTCTTTAAATATTCACGTGGATTTACTCCGGAGCAAAGAGATGACTGGAGAAGGGAGAATGTTAATATTATTATTAAGCAGCTGAGCGACAGCATTAAAGCGATTAAGCCATGGGTTGAATTTGGCATTTCGCCGTTTGGAGTCTGGCGTAACAGCGATAAAGATCCCGGTGGGTCAGAGACAAAGGCCGGTCAGACAAACTATGATGACCTTTTTGCCGATATTCTGCTCTGGCAAAAGAGTGGCTGGATAGATTATATTACCCCGCAGATTTACTGGCACAGAGGATTCAGGATAGCTGATTATACAGTTCTTTCCGATTGGTGGAGCCACAATGCTTATGGTTGCCGGCTCTATGTAGGGCAGGCGCCATATAGAATAGGTCGCAAAGTAAGCACCAAAGAATGGAGAACCTCAAAAGAGATTGTCCGGCAGGTAGAACTGAACCGTTCATTTCCCAACATAAGTGGCAGCATGTTTTTCAGTGCTAAAGTTTTTCGCAAGAATCCTTTACGTTTTAAAGAGAGAATCACAAGGGATCTGTACCGCTATCATGCCCTTCCTCCCTCAAATAACATGATCGTACCGGTTATTCCACAAAGACCTTCAGAAGCATCACTCTCTGTAAGTGATGGATCAATTCATCTTTCCTGGAAGAAAGAAAACAATACTAAAAAGTTTATTATTTATAAATTAAGGAAAGAGAAACCTGCTGATCTGAATAATCCAAAAAATATTTTTCTGGTAACTTCTGAAACAAGCGTCTCTTTCGCGGTGAACCGGATGACGGATGTCAGTAAGTATTCTTATTTTATAACATCTCAAAGTCAGACAAATACTGAAAGCGACCCTGAGTATTTTACACTTGTTAAAGATTAGTGGTTCGCATCAATATAAAAAATACTTCTCTGCTTTTTTTCTGAAAGCAGGAATATCGTTTGTCCATAAACCATCTTTCCCTGCGAAACGCTATAGTATGGTTTATAATGAATAGGCCTGAATACTACGCCAGAAAGTTGAAGAGAGTTGAGATTATGTGCCAGGGAATCCGCAT
>JAUYBT010000009.1 GCA_030692905.1 Bacteroidales bacterium | reverse complement strand
AATCTAATTGTCAGCTTCATACATAAATTTTTAGTTGTATAATTCTTTTAAAAATAATTGAAACTACTAATTCATTTTTTCCTATTTTTTAAAAATTCAATTAAGGCAGCCGGATTGTCAGTCTGAATCCCATCAGTGCCCCAATTAATAATTTGTTCCCATTCCTCCTTTGTTCCCTTTTTTTCATCGACAAAAACCTTTGCATTATTGGCGTGGGCAGTTTTTACAAAACTTTCACTCAATTTACTCATATCACTTGCAATTACACTTGGGTGAACCTGTCTTTCTACTTCATGAATATTTCTTTCTGGTCCCGGATCTGGCATTGTTACGCATTTGTAGCAAAGTTTTTTTAACTCTTTAATTAAATCCATGTGTGATGCGGGAATATACCAGACAATATCCCGTTCTATATCATATTTATGAATGATTTGGACTAATTCGGGAACTAAAGGTTCTTTAAGATCGAGGTAAATGCCAATTTGGCCGCGACATAACTGCAATATGTCCTCAATTGTAGGGATTCGGGTATTTTTCCATTCCGGCCCGGTTTTTTCTCCGATATCCAACTGCTTCAGTTCTGCCAGCGTAAAATCTTTAACCTTCCCGGTTTTTCCAATTACATATTGATCAATTGTAGCATTGTGTACGCTTACTATTCTTCCATCTTTAGTGGCTCTTGTATCAATTTCCACAAAATCACAACCCAGATCTATCGCTTTTTGAATTGCTGCCAGTGAATTCTCGGGAATACCAATGTGTGCACCCCTGTGAGAAATTACATATATGTCCCCATTTTTCGGTTTTGGAAAATAGTATTGTATTACTGCCTGAACTTTGCCGTCAGGTGTTTTGGCAACAGCCCATTCAGGAACAGCTTTTATCGCGTCCATAAAATTATGTATGACATCTGTATGGCAATCTTCCTGCCATCCTCCTTCTCTCAGCCAGTGCCATTCCCCGGTCTGATCGCAGACAATGCCATCTTCGCGAATAAAATAAGTCATCCACGATAAGTTTCTGAATGCCATTTCCCTGTACTTTTCTCCTCCACCTGCGGCGTAGAACATTGTTGCCACCGCTCCAAATGTAGAATTAATACCTCCCCAGGCCCGTTTGTCTGTATCCTGTTCGCCGACACAAATGACGCCACCCGGACGTTCCATCCCAAAATTCTTTACTGCAAATTGGATGCATAACTCTGCATGCTCTTTCCAAAGGGGATCGAGCTTTTCTTTCTTTTCAATCAGGTAGCGGGCCATATTCAGTGGAGCCCAGGCATTTCTGTTATCTTCATTTGGCTGATCTTCAAAAAACTGAACCCATAAACACTTATCCCTGTCATCTGGAGCCTTCAACTGGTAGTTGCTTATCCAGCCCCATAATTCATCACGTGAATTCCTGAATTCACTATATCCCATATCAATCAATTCATCAAACAGGCGTAATATATAAACCATATTTCCACTTCGTTCGCCCCAATATTTACCGCTAACTGCATCCACCCGAAAGGGCCAGGGAGAATGAAGCGCATCCCCTTTTCGCATATTTTTCATCAAAATCCGGGCATTATGGATCGCCTGATCGAAGTAGCTTTTATCTTTTGTCGCCTTAAACAGCTCTAAAAGAGCAAAACCTGCAATACCACCTTTATCCGGTTCAATCACATCCTTTCCATAATCGGCATCATTCTGTGAACTTTGTTTCAATGGGAAATCGGTTATTATACCTGTTGACCTTGTAAAATTTGGATAAACACCTTCATTTGCAGTATTTGCTTCCTTTACCAGATAATCTCCCATCTTTTTTGCAACTTCAAGCACCTTTGTATTGGTTCCTCCTTTATAATTCCAAAATTTCAGGTAAGAGATAATACCCATTCCATTCTGAGTGGCAGGAATAAAGTCATTCCTGTATGGCTTATAATTCTCATCCATAAAAGTGATATATACATAGGAAGGATAACCATGTTCGTTTAGCGGAGCATTTAAATACCAGTTCATTTCCCTTTCAAGGGCATTATCCCAGGTGGTCCAGGGAACCAACTTTGGTTCCTTTTTATTATCGTCATAAACTGCTTCATGCCAACCGATTTTTGTTGGCATATAATTATGGCTGGTTTGAGCTGGTAACTCTTTTTGCTGTACTAAAATCAAAGAAGCAATAGTGAAAAAGAAAAACAAAAAATTGTTGCGGGAAGGTTTCATTATCAATATTCTTAATAAACTAATTAATTTATGATCACTATTTGTATTGACAAAAATATGTTTTTAATACATACCTTTATTTGGTAAAAAATTTTAACTCATCATTTCAGCCTCCATACTTTTGTGTATTTGGATAAGTGATAGAAGTTTTTTTATAAATATAATATTTATCAGCTAAAATGAGAAAGAAATACCTTTGGGTTTTAATAATGGTAATAATTGGAAATCTGTCAGGGATGCAGATTTCTGCAACTGAATTCAGGCAATATGCTTCATCATCAGCTTATTACAATGTATTTGACTATGGAGTAAAAGCTAATGGCAAAGAAAAAGACACCCATTCAGTGCAATTAGCTATTGATTCCTGTTCCAGGCAAGGTGGAGGTACTATCTATTTCCCTCCAGGTACATATCTTTGCGGAAGTTTGCATTTAAAAAGCAATGTTGCCTTATTCCTTGACCATGGTTCTATAATTATGATGAGTAAGGATAATGAAGACTTTGATCCGTATGAAACACTAAATTTTAAGAACAAAGCTGACAGAGAAACAAGCTATTTTCATTATGCACTTATCTGGGGAGAAGATCTGGAACATATAGCAATTTTGGGAACCGGCTCAATTGATTGTAACAGAACCAAAAGGGGAGGTCCAATTACAGGTATCACGGATCATCCAATAGAAAACATCACATTCGACAACATCATAATATCTTACTTAGGAGGTGGTTCATTTGATGGTAAAATTGAAAATGTACTGGAGGAAATCTCCGAATATCCTGAATCTGACATGTTCGGTGCATTACCTGCATATGGTTTCTATTGCCGGCATGTCAGGAACCTTAAATTACACGATATAATTCTGACGGTTGAAAGCCCGGACAAACGATATGCATTTGTTTTTGATGACCTTGAAAAATTGAATATTGAATCTATTGATACAGAAAGAAGTGAAGCAGCATCTCCTGTTATGCGTTTTAATAGTGTAAAACAGGCTGTGATAAGTGGATGTATTATTCCAAAGGATATCTCCAGATTTATGGAAGTTCCTGAAAATCAGAAAAATGAAATACAAATTTTTGGTAATGGCATATTTCAGAAATTCTAATTAAAACTAAGATAAAATAATGTTATGTACCGAGCCCGGACTCGTAGGGGCGAGTTACATCATACCTTTAAAAACAAATATATTATGATGAAAACACACACTTACTTGATTCTTTTGTTAAGTCTTACAATTTCAGCAACATATTCCACTACAGCACAGGAAAAAACAACGGGGAAATCCTTAATAGAGGGACTATTTCAGTTGAATGAAATTGACATGCATGTTCACGCAGGAAAAGAACGTCCGCTTCCGCTTAATGAATGGATAGATTTTTTCGCTCGTGATGGAAGAAAGGTAATGCTTTTGCTGGACCACCTGGAACTTTACCGTATGGATGACATAAAGAACAAAGAATGGATAAAGAAAAACAATTTCAATGACTGGTACCCTAATACAAAAACCGGCAAATATGATTTCATAAAAGACATCTCAACAGTTGAAAGCCGAAAAGATGTTCTTACTTTCAGAGGATGGGAAATATGGGAAGGAGAAATTGATGAGGGGCTGGAAAAGGAGCCTATGAAAGAGGCTGAAGTTATTGGCTGGCATATTTCTAAAGCAGCATGGAATGGTAAAGCACCTGCTGGTAAAGAGCTAATACACAGGGCCAGACAAATTATTGATATTCAAAAAGAGTTCCCTGTTCCGATGATTATTTTTCATCCCTTTGCAGGGCATATAAAGGCAGTTAAGGAAGCTGCAACTAAAAATGGTCGCAACCTGTCTTCAATAAATAAAGAAGAATACCGCTATTTCACACCAGAAAAGCAGAAGGAATTAATTGAAATAATAGGAGGAAGTTCAGTATATATTGAAATGGAAAGAGGAATGATCCCTTATTGGAGCGATCCGGTTGTACGTGAAGCATTTACAGAGGATATCCGTCCACTTGCAGAAGGTGGTGTAAAATTTACTGTTTCGACTGATGCTCATGGCACAGGAGTCTTTAATGAATCCTATACCCCGGAATTCTATTGTAAGGATTTGGGAATTACACCCGAAAACGTTAATGCTATAATCAGAGAATTGCTGGCTATCAGGGCGAAAAAGAATATCAGGTAGTTATTAATAATTTATGAAATTTGATGAATATATTTAATCCAAATTCTAATAAAAAAAGAGAAAATGATTAGTCAACATCTTACCAACGTTTTTAAATCTGCCCTATTCTACTTAGCGGCTACGGCAATCTTAATTACATCATGCAATACTACTGGAAAAAGATCCGCTCCTGCTCATAGCGAAAAATCCATTTGCAAAACACAGGAGATTTTTCCTCTTGTAACAGAACATGTGCACGGGGCAACCATTGTCGAATTGTCCAATGGCGATCTTTTGGCTGCCTGGTTTCAGGGTTCCGGTGAACGCTGGGCCGATGATGTTTGTATAATTGGCGCAAGATTAATAAAGGGAAAAGATACATGGAGTGAACCGTTTGTAATGGCTGATGTACCGGATTTTCCGGATATTAACCCGGCGATGTTTATCGATCCCCGGGGAAAGCTCTGGCTCACATGGTACACGGTGATCGCAAACCAATGGTCAACATCAATTCTTAAATACCGGATCAGTGAAAATTACATGCAGGATGACGGCCCTCCGGAGTGGTCGTGGAATGATGTCATACATGTAAAACCGGGCGATCCTGCTGAGCGTGGTATTTTACCTAACGATCGATTTGTTAAGTCTGTGGAAAGGAAGGTTGAAGAGTATGCCGGTTACCTTGCTGAACAAGGTGCTTCAGAAAAACAATTGGAGCGTTGGAAGAGAGGGGGCGATAATATGCTTTCTAAAGCCCGGGGTGAGGACATGATGCGGGATGGCGCAGGTTATGCTTATTTTCAACGCATGGGTTGGCAAACCAAGAATAAAGCTGTTTTTGTCGGTGACCGTTTAATTCTTCCGCTGTACTCTGATGGTTTTGGTTTTTCGCTGATGGCCATTACTGACAACTACGGTATGACCTGGCAATTCAGTGAGCCTCTAGTAGGTGCAGGCCCCATACAGCCGAGTATTGCTATTAAAAAAGACGGCACCCTGGTTGCCTATATGCGGGATGGCGGTCCGCCACCTAATCTTATGCATATCAGTGTCTCAAAAGATAAAGGGATGAGCTGGAGCATGGTAAAAGATTCCGAACTTCCTAACCCGGGATCGGGAGCAGATGTAGTAACACTGGCCAATGGCTTGTGGGTAATGGCATATAATGATGGTATAATTAACCGCGGACGTCAAAGCCTGGCAATTTCTATTTCTACTAGCGAGGGTCAGAGTTGGGATATTACCCGGCATCTCGAAGTAGAAACCCGAACTGACACTATCATGGTGGAAGGCTCCTACCCTTCAATAATTCAGGGAGAAGATGGCTCATTGCATGTTATCTACAGTTATCATTACATGAACCGCGGGGAGCAGCCAAGAGAAACGATAAAATATGCCCATATCAATGAGGCATGGATTATGGAAGGTGACAAGTGAAATAATAACATTCATAATAAAACAGGAGGTAAAATAAAATGCATAAAATACGATTCATAACTATTCTGGTCGGTTTTCTTTCATTTTTTGTTATAAATGTTCAGGGTCAGATTAATGCAACTAAAATAGTCATTATAGAAGGTAAGGATAACAGTATACCGGAACGCAGCGTAGTTGCATCTTTTATCAAACGTGTCCTGGAACGAAGTGATGTAACTGTTGAAAGAATAGATGAGAGCGAAGTACTAAAGAAAAACATTTTAAAGAATTTTAATGCAGCTATTCTTCTTGGACAACCTTCTCGCAATAGCTTGGTTCAACAAGCATTTGTAACTAGCGGTGTTCGTCCCCCACAAGGGGATTACCCGGGGCCAGAGGGGTTTGTAATAAAAACAATAAAAGAAGGAATAGGCGGCACTCTCGGAACACTTCCAGTGATTATTGCTTCAGGCGTTGATGAGAGAGGCACAATTTATGCACTAACCCGTTTGATGCGTGAGTCAAAATATTTAGCGAATACTGTTGAAATTCCAGACTTGAAAATTATAGATAAACCGGCTTTTGAGTACCGCGGATCAGAAATGGGTCATATGGATCGAAATCAAGCAGAACGTACAGGAGCAAGTAGAAAATTTGATGCGAATAACTATATTGATGATCAAATAATATTTGGATACAATATTCTTCTTGCTGGTGGTGGGACACTATCACTAAAACAATTGAAGGAAGATGAGAATTATGCAGAAGGTGGACTTGTAGGTTTATCAAAAGTTCTGGATGATCGTGGAATAATGTTTTTGAGTCAATATGCACCTAACGGAATTAGTAGAGATGACTGGAAAGAAGGATTTCGTGGTCGTTGGCTGGCCTGCCCCAGCAATCCGAAAGCACGTGAAGTAATGCTGAAAGGGCGTGAGGAACTGTTTAAGCGAACAAAGACATTGGATGTCCTATTACTGGTATCAGGAGATGAAGCTGGTTGTCATTGTGAACTATGTACTCCATGGGTAAATACGTATGTGGATTTAGTTGAAGATATAGCAAAAATTTATCATAAATATTTCCCTGATGGCAAAATATGGCTCACAACTCAACAATTAAGATCTGATGAAAAAAATTGGCTCTGGGATTATCTTAATAAAGAACAGCACCCATGGTTAAATGCTGTTGCCTATGCACCAGGCGCTGATGAGCTTTCTCCTTATCTAACCGGCCATATTAACCATGACTATGAAAAATATATTGGGATGGCAAGGGAGTCGCGCTATATACGTGAAATGTTAAAACAAGTCCCCCGTACATTAGAAATAACCTCATTCCCGGATATTTCCCATTGGGTGAGTTCACAATATCAGCAACCTGTTGTTGCCCCGGAAATGGCAGCAGTTTATGAACGCCGCACTTTTAATATACGCTCGCGTCAAATGGAAGATATTTTTCGAAAAACTGCAGGCTACACCACCGGCACAATCGCATACGCTGAGGGAATATTTGATGATGTTAATAAAGCAGTTTGGCTGCAGCTGCATTGGAACCCAAATCTCACAGCAGAGAAAATATTGTATGATTACTACCGCTGGTATTGTGGCCCAGAAGCTGCTCCTGAATTGGTGGAGGCAGCACTTTTATTAGAAGAGAATATGAAAGCTCAGGTTCTGGGTAATGGTGAAGGATACGAGAAGTATTTAAACCTTGTACGAAGTGCCGGGGCAAAAATGTCACCCAGATTCCGTGGATGTACTGGGGCAGAATAGTGAAACACAAGAGATGATTCGTTTACGTGAAGAGGCTAAAATATTGGATGATGAACTTAATGAATCTGCCGGTTATCGTTTTATTGCTCTGCTGAATATGGTAGAGATGGATTTAGTTGGTGTAACATGGTATTCAGATCATATTAAAAAACTAATTGATGAGCAAGATATAAATGAATTGAAACAACAAGTTGGAACTCTTGCCAATTATGAAAATCCCGGTGATGGTAGTTATTACGATAATGGGGGAAACTATGCAGAACAACCGCATTTAACATTTGGGACAAGTAACTATTGGGATGTAATATTTAGTCCTGGATTAAAACCATCTCAAGTACTTATTAATTATAGCTTTGTTGGTGAGCAGGGTGTAACCTATACTTATAATGAATTGGATAAGAAAGCAGAATACAAGATTCGGGTAACATATGTTTTGCCGAAAGAAAGCTGGTGAGCAAGAAGAAAAATAAGACAACGAGTGCTTGCAGACGGAATTGAAATTGGGGGACCTATAGAAATTGAGAGGAATAAAATACAACAGTTAGAATATGATATACCATCAAGTATAACAAAAGATGGACGTGTTGAGATTGAATTTGCACCGGATATACCGGAATCAATAACCGTTGTAAATGAAATATGGTTGATAAAAAAACATTAATTTTCAAGATGAAACTATGCAGTGGCAGGTATTTCCTGACGCTCAATTCCTGGACCCTCCCAACTCATGATATTAAATTTTTTAGCACCTGACTGGAAGTATTTTAAATAGTTTCATTCATTTAGAGGCTGGATTTTATAAGGTTTAACCATTTTATCTTTCAGCAATATTACTGATATCCATATATTTACATCATAATTCACCAACGTTTTTATAATAAGCATCGATGCGTTGTTTCACATTTTGCCTGATATTCATCCAGAAAAGATTGTAATCGTAAATATGAAGGTTCTTAACTTTTTCCCCATTCTCTTCTATAATCCCTTGAGCATCAACCCACAGGATTTTAGTAGAAGGTTCAATCCCGGCACCTGCAGTATGTGGGACGATGGTTTCAAACCCATTCATTACACCCTGGTGAAGCTCCGGCGATGCCCATTGTTCAGAGGTTGTCCAGGTCAACGGGTTGACACAAACCGAATTTCCGTTATCAGCTACAACACCTTTTGGGATCTCCCCTTTCGCATAGCTACGCCATCCGACAAAACATCTGGTCTGATCGGCGTTTTCTCCCACCGGAATTTTTTTGAACGCGTCCTTCTTTATCCGATAACCAACCACATAGGCACAAACTAACCTTTTTTGCAAAGGTGTCCCATCAAAAAATTCCTGCAATAACCTGATGGCATGGAGGCTTCCCTGACTGTGGGAGGCGATAATGATGGGACGGTTTTCGTTGTAATTTTCCAGAAAATAAAGAAAAGCTTTCCTTACATCGCTGTAAGCAAGATTAAAAGTCTCTTTGGCGATGGGTGTATCGAAAACATAAAAGGTTTTCATATTAGCCTGACGGTAACGTGGTGCAAAAACCCGGCAACTGCCATTGAACACTGTAGCCTGAAACAGTATCGATTTGGAATCGGTCTCCTGGTTGGTTACCGTATCGCTTAGATCTGCATTCCAGGGAGCATTTTCAGCTTTTAAATAATAGGAAGTCGGATGGATAAAAAAAACATCGGCACGTTGGTCCCTGATCTCTTCTTTCAAAAAATCCGGAATGCTGTCGCTGGTATCTTCTTTAAAAGGTGATGCTGCCCAATTACTGAGATTACTGTAATCAGGTTCCGAATCCGATTTTTTCAGTGTATTGCGGTCGAAGGGCATATCACTCATCTCAAAACGTAATATACCACCTTGTGCAATTTCAGCATGCTTAAACCAAAAACGATCGAGAAGGACACCATTTAACCACACCTTACGAACATATTTATTTTCAGGAGAATAATTATCCGCTACAATTGTGAGAAGCTTGTCCCCGATTTTAATTTCAGCCTTTTTGAAAAGAGGAGCACCAATCTGATATAGGTCAGATCCGGCCACCGGATAAAATCCCAGAGAGCTGAATACAAACCATGACGACAATGTTCCTGCGTCATCGTCGCCATCAATGCCATCATATCCTTCGCCGTATTTATTATCGAGAATCCAGCGCACCCATTTCTGGGTAAGATCCGGCCGGCCGGCCGTGTTGAAAAGATACGCTGCATGCAGATCGGGTTCATTCCCGTGCCAGTAATATGAACCGGGACTCCAGTTTCCTCGTCTCGGGTTGGAAAGAGCAAAAAAATCATTAAGCTCATTCACAAAATATTCCCTGTCTTTAAATAAGGAAATGAAACCTTCCGGATCAAAAAATACCGCCCAACGCCATTGCAAGGCACTACCTTCAACATAGGCGTTAGTATATTCATGATTAGGATCGGCGTAAGTTAATTTTAGCGGTTTAAATTTTTTATCAAATTCGCCCGAAGCATTTCGCGCCTGGAAGTATTGGGTTTCCGGATTCCATACATTACGATAATACTTAGAATGTTCGGTAAATAATTCTGCATCGTCTTCGTACCCAAGCGCCTTTGCCAGTTTTGCAATGGCATCGTCGGCATAAGCATATTCAAGTGTTTTGCTGACTGCTTTATCCATCAGATCAGCAGGACAATATTGATATTTCAGACATTCCCTCATACCTCCTCTTGGCTTAAAACCTTCCTTTGGAATATCAATACCCAAAGCTGCTTTGCGCATTGCCTGATATGCAGTTTCCACATCAAAATCATGAATCCCTTTCAGATAAGATTCCGCAATCACAATATCGGCAGAAGCCCCAAGCATGGAACCGGTGTAGCCATATCCCGAAGGCCATCTTGGAAGGACTCCTCCATGCTCGCACATCTTCACCAACGATACCATCATATCACGTTGGTCTTTTGGTGCAATTAAGGTAAAGAGCGGATGTATGGTACGGAATGTATCCCACAAAGACAGATCGGTAAAATACCGGTAATCAGTCGCTTTATGAGCCTTCTTGTCAAAACCCATGTAATCGCCATTCACATCATTGAAGAGAGTAGGCATTTGGAGTGAATGGTATAGGGCAGTATAAAATATTTTCCTTTGTTCATCGCTTCCCCTTTCTATTTTGATAAGAGATAGTTTCTCTTCCCAGGCCTGTTTCGCTTTGGACAGCATATCATCAAAACTAACATCACCAGCTTCCTCAGCCAGATTGGCCCGTGCGTTTTCTATACTTACATACGAGATACCCAGTTTAAGCTCCACAACTTGCCCGGAACCGACTTTATTAAAACTTATATCAACCCCGATTTGATCACCTTCAGCAGATGTTTGGTTATTGAAAAGATTGTTGCCCGACCATATACTAAAAGCAGAGAAGGGCTGGCTAAACCGGGCTGAAAAATAAACCTTAATGCCCCCATATCGGCTGGCAAATGATCCGAATGTCCGTATGGCACCAACAACCTCCTGTTGTTCAGGATAAATTTGCACCTCTCCCTCAGTAGTTTTACCATATCCCAATGCACTGGATACATCAATAAGAATATGCGGTATTTCATCCATTGAAAAGGTATACCGGTGCATGCCCACACGTTCGCTCGCTGTCAATTCGGCAAGTATTCCCTGTTTAGGAATCTTCACGGCATAATAGCCGGGAAAAGCGACCTCTTCTTTATGAGAAAATTTACTATATCGCCCTTTCCGATAATTCTTCAGCCCGTTATCACTGATGGCAGGAACAACTCTGAAGTGTCCTCCTTCATATGCTCCGGTACCTATCAACCGTGTATGACTGAATCCGATTATTTTGTTATCGCCATAATAATATCCGGCAGTACTAATCGTTTTTCCTTCGGCAAAATAGGAACCAAGAAAGAATTCTGTATCGGGGCTCAACCGAACCATCCCGAAAGGAAGCGTTGCCCCCGGAATATCGTCACCACTGGTATAAGTTGGGAAACCACCAGTGCCGATAAAAGGATTGACCCATTGTCCCATTTCCCCCGGTTTGGCAGAAACATGCAACTGCCCCGGCTTTACATCGACAGTACTCTTATACCTGATGAAAATGCCCAAAATCACCAATAATGAGATTAACAGCAGAGATAAAATCCCATATATCAGGTACCTTAATATTATTTTCATTCGTTTCATGCTTATTATTTATCTGGTTTTGGATGTGATTTCACCATTTTCAGGGCTTCCTCAATGAATATCTCTCCGGTCATTTCACCCAAACTGGTCCGACTTACATAATTATATCGTGTAAAGCTGTTAAAATCTACTTTTGTCAGCATATAAGCAAAAGCATCATTTGTATTTCCAAAAAGAAATGGCTGATTGCTGTTCATGTTTCTCTTGATATAGTAGCCAATATTGGGTAAAGCTTCTCCGGGAACGGTTAAAATCTGAGCAGTGCCAATGTTCACTAAATTCACTTGAGTAGTAACATTATAATTATCATCTACCTTATAATATAAAGGAGAATTTTTTAAAATTAATCGCATCATTTCAGATTCTATTGGGAATTGAATGGTTTTTGCAGCACAATAAAGACCTGGGTTTTCCTGAACTTTGACTTCATTGATTATTCGTAAAGCTTCATCGGCCAGTAGTTCTCCGATCCGGATACATTCCTCCCATGTTTTTTCCTCACCTCCTCCTTCCTTTCGTATGTCTGCTGTCACCATTCCACCTTGGGTGCTACCCATGAAAATAGCAACACCTCCCCCCATCTTTTCGACACGATCATACAAAGGGCCACAAAGATCGGGAGACAGTATGCCTTGTTCGGGACCTATCACCTCGGGATGAATGGCATAGTTGACCAAAGTTGCTATTGGTTTGCCTTTGTTTTTTCCGGTTTTTGCTATAGTCTGGATAACACCACAGCGAGGATCGTAAAGTTTATCTGCGTAATAATTGTAAGCTATTTTCCCTTTTGCTTCTCCAACTGCAGTTTTAAGTTCAGCGGGTTCCAGGTGCTCAATAGCTTCATTTATCGCATCAGCCATTTGCTGTACACACCATTCCAGGTATTTCATATTGGCACCCATATTCCCATTTTCATCTGTAAAACCATATGCATCCGGGGCACTGTGAGTGTGTGTTGCACCGATTATGATGTTTCCAGGAGGAATACCATTGACTAATTTACGGGTTTTATCTCCTAATGCAGCCGGCCACCCCAGATTATCAATGCCAACAATTGCGACACGAACATCACCCTTCTCCAATACAAGTGCGCGTATGAAGAGATCGCCTTTCTTCATAGTTACCGGACTGGGGATTCCAACTCCACCCGATACCGGGATCAAAGGATCAGGCGTAATTTTTCGAATAGCAACACCTGCTTTAAATGGTTCAGCAAGAACAGGTATCGCTGTAATTAAACACATCAGTATAAAAAATACACATGCTCTTTTCATAGATTTTCTCTTATAGTAAAACATCAATTATTTTCAACACGATTAAGCATTTCTTTAAATTTAAATCTTTTCCTTTTGGCAGCCATCCACCCTTATCATAGATCTCGAGTAACGACTTCACTCATTTCCCGTTTACATCGCTATAAATTGTGCGGGCACTATAAGAATGGTACAGGTTGGTATAAAATTTCACTTTGTCGGTCTCCGACCTTCCTTCCACTTTTATTTTTCCCAACAGATTATTCCATGTATCTCTTGCATTTTTATGAACAGCATCAAAATTCCACTTATACTTATCCATCTCTGTCTCCATATTCAACCTTGCCTGCTTTGTACTCACGTATGAAATACCTGTTTTGATTAAAACTACTGGATCTTTACCTAACTTAAATTTCAGGAATGCCCCGATATCCGAGTTTTCAGTTACGCGAACTTCATCCGTTTCATTCAAAATATCTGTTCCCTGCCATCCACCCATCGATTCAAAAGGACGATTGAATCGGGCAACAAAATGGAGGATATATTCATTCCAGGGACGTCTCCCACCACCAATACGTCTCACATACCCTTCAATTTCTGTATCACTAACTTTCTTTATAGAAGCTTCGATTATTTTCATTCTATCTTCTTCCGGAACCTGCAGGTCGAAAAGTATATGCCCGTTTACTTTTTTAGGAAAAGTATACCGTTGAAATCCTCCACGTGTAGTTGCCGTTAATTCTGCTTTTATTCCATAATCTTCTAATAAAACGGAATAATATCCCGGAGAAGCCTGTTCGGTATCATGGTTAATTCTTGAGCGGTATCCTGTACCAGGAGGATCGTCTTTTTTGCCTGGCAATATCTTTATTTCCCCCGTTGCCGGCATAGTTAAAAAACTATTCATCTTCCATTCATTGACATGACTGAACCCGGTAACACTATTATTTTTATATTCGTAGCCAGCATCCATCCTGTAATCGTCGGTATTGTCCGGACTTAATTTTACCATCCCAAAAGGCATACATGGTCCGGGGAAAAGCATCCAACGGTTACCGGAAGTTCCCACAAAAGGATCAACATAATCAACCGGTTCTTTTTGCCTGGTGCATCCCGAAGCTGCAACAATACATAAGAGAACAATAAGCTTATTTAAATTTTTCATGGTCAATTGGTTTATAAAAGATTGTCAAAACAACTTAATTTTATCCTTAACGAATCTATCACTTCACTGTCGATACATATTTGGCTGAAAATTCTGATCATTACCATCAACATCAATTATTAGTTTTAGATTGGCTCTGTCTGAAAACGACTCATATTTCACAGTGGCACAACTACTTGATTACTTTAAACTGTTTAGTGGATTTTATATCCGCAGAAGAACTACCGGCCATTATCGTAAATACCCCCGGTTCGACGACAAAAGATTTTTTGTGTACATCCCAAAAAGCCAAATCTTTAGTCGGAAAAACAAACTCAACCGTTTTACTTTCATTGGACTTCAGCGAGATTCTCTCAAAGCCAACCAGTTGTTTTTCAGGTCTGCGAACACTGGATTTTTCCTCCCTTACATAAAGTTGTACTACTTCATCTCCAAAGCGGTCACCAACATTTTTCACGGCAATTTTTACAGTTATATTTCCTGCCGCGTCAATTTTTTTGGATGTAACCTGCAATTTTCCATATGTAAATTGAGTATAACTGAGCCCATACCCGAAAGGATATAATACCTCACTAATTTGTGATTTGTCACTAACGCTATTTCCATACATGTAAGTCCGCCCTTTTCGGATATCATAATCGCTTATTGAGGGAAATTTTTCAACTGATTTATAGAACGTTAGTGGTAACCTTCCTCCGGGATTAAAATCTCCGAAGATTACATCGGCAAGGGCATTGCCTGCTTCTTCACCATTGTACCATGTTTCAAGAATTGCAGGGACATTCTCCTTCAGCCAGTTAACAGATAACGCACTTCCATTCTGTAAAACCACGATAGTTTTAGGATTGGCTTTATACACTGCCTTAACCAAATCTTCCTGATCACCAGGTAATTCTAGGTCTGAACGGTCAACGCCTTCTTTTTCAACGCTCTCATCAGTCCCTAAAACCACAATAGCCACATCCGCATTTCGGGCAGCCTCTACTGCCTCTCTGAATTTATCGGAATTTTGAGGTGCACCCCATAGTTTGACTGCAGCATTATACCATTGTTCGGTATATTCAATTCGCAGGTCATATTGTTTTCCAGACTCTATTTCAATTTTCACAGCATCAGATGACCGGTTTCTGTTATTCGTTTTGTCGATAATCTTTTTGCCATCGAAATAAAGTCGAATAGCATCGTCAAAATCCCCACCAATAAAATATGTGCCTGAAACCGGTGCAATAAACCGGCCTGTCCATCTCACAGAATAATAATCAACAGGAATTGCAGGATCAGGGGCCCCTCTGCCAAAATTAAAATCAATTATCGGATCAATTCGCACCAAAACAGGATCATCTGAATAATCTGTATTGTTGAAGTATTCTCCCCGTAAACCATGTTCTCCAGACCTGGAATCAGTAGGAACCAGGTACTCAGTTGGTATAACCGGCAGTGAAATTTTAATATCCGTACCTTTAATATAATGGACTTTTGAGCTATCGAGCTTGTTAATAATCCCTTCGAGCGGAGAGACTGCTTTGGAATAAGCCCCTGTGTAACCGCCCATTTGACAAACAGCTGCATTGGGGCCAATTACAGCAACTGATTTGACCTTATTTTTATCCAATGGCAAAAGATTGCCCTCATTTTTTAACAACACGATGGCCTCATGTGCAGAATTCCTCGCAAGCTCACGATTTTCCGGGCCATCAACAACTGAATGAGGAATCTTCGTATATGGGACCATTTCAGCCGGATCGTATAATCCTAAACGAAAACGAGAGAGAAGAATCCGATGTACAGCTGTATCAATCGTAGCTTCAGAAACCAAACCTTTATCAACAACCGCTGCCAGGGATGCTTTAAAACAATCACCACATTCTAAATCAAGCCCGGAATTTAATGCCAGTGCAATCGCTTCCTGAACATTGGCGACATATTTATGGCCTTCATACAAATCTTTAATACCATTACAATCGGAAACAATAGTCCCGTCAAAGCCCCACTCATTACGCAGAATATCAGTCAAAAGTTGCTTATTGCCAGCACAAGGAACACCATTCAGCCTGTTATATGCGGCCATTATTGACTCCATTTTACCTTCTTCAACCAGAACCTGATAGGGACGAAGGTAATATTCGCGCAATAGTTGTTCGTCAACCTCGGAAGAACCGTTATGCCGGTTCCATTCTTCGTTATTCGCCGCAAAATGTTTTGGTGCCGCAATGGTTTTCAAATACTTGGGATGATTGCCCTGAAGTCCCTTTACAAAGGCAAGGCTCAACTGAGCAGTTAAACACGGATCTTCACCATAGCATTCCTCTGTCCTTCCCCAACGCGGATCGCGGGCCATTTCTACAACAGGAGCCCAGAAAGTAAGGCCGGTTTTTGGTATTCCCGCGTGAACCCGCGCCCTCGATTCATCCGACATTGCATTTGCAACTTCGTAAACGGTCTTTTTATTCCAGGTGGCGGCCTGTGCAATGGCTTGCGGGAATATTGTGGCCACATCACCTGAACGGGCGATGACACAATGACCAGCCTCCCCACCCCATTGATATCCAGGGATTCCAAAGCGTGTCAGTTCAGTTGGGGTACGCGTCATCATCTGAGACAATTTCTCTTCCAAAGTCATTCGTGAAAGCAAATCATCTACACGTACTTTAAATGGTTTCGTGTAATCCATGTAAAGAGGTTTTTCTTCAGTCTTCTGAGCAAACACCGAAACACTCTGAAAGAAAAAAAACAATAGAATCAATATCAAAAATTTAATTCCCATGTGTTACTATTTATTAAACTGGCTCAGCTCTTTCATTGCAAAGTTGGGGTACATCACGTCATGTACTTTTTCTACAATTATATCTTTGGGCAAATTAAACGAGGATTTAAGGCGGATATCTTTAGATGATGCACCGATACGCACTTCGTAATCGCCCTTATCTGCCACCCATGCACTGATTCCGCTCCAGAAGGAAGCAAGGGAACGTGCATCCAGTTTAAAAGATAGTTGCTGGCTCTCTCCAGGCTGTAGCAGCTGTGTTTTTGCAAATCCTTTTAGTTCCTGGACTGGTTTTTCAATCTTCGAAGTGGGGGCTGCAAGGTATAGTTGAACAACCTCTTTACCGGACACCGTTCCGGTGTTCTTCACTATTACGGTAATTATCATTTTGGTGGAGAAACTGGTGCTGCTCGCCGTCAGGTCGGAATAGTCGAAGGTCGAGTACGACATCCCATAGCCAAACTCGTAGGCAGTAGGTACGTTAAAGGTATCGTAGTAGCGATAACCTACATAAATACCCTCCTTATAGAACGAGTTGACCGGGTTTTCCGCTGGCTCTCCAGGGAACGTACCCGCTGATGGTACGTCTTCATACTTTACAGGAAAAGACGTAGGCAGCTTTCCTGAGGGGTTAACTGCACCTTTTAATACATCAGCAACTACATATCCACCCTCTTGTCCGGGCTGCCATGCCAAAAGAATTGCATCGGGATAATTTCTCCAGCTCGCTGTTTCGCAGACACCCCCGACATTGAGTACCACCACCACCTTTTTCCCAGCAGCATGGTAAGCCTCGCACACATTGCGCACGAGGTCAAGTTCTATCTGAGAAGTAGGAATATAGCCATTTTCATAGTTTTCGCCACCACTACGACCAAGTGTAATAACGGCAATATCGGAATTGGGCACTTGTTTTTCAATACTTTCTTTTGTCATCATCATTTCATCATGAAAAGGTATTAGTCTTTTATTGAAGTGCGCAGGCGCTTTACCATCTTTAATGCCGTTATCGGCAAGCATTTTGGGATTATTGAAGAAATCCGGCACAAGGTTATTTTCTATAGTACTTTCATTAAAAGCCGAATAAGCGTCCTCCAGGTCTTTCAAAACGTGGAATCCGGAAGCTTTGAGTCCTTCGTTTACAGATATAGCATACTTGTTACTTCTGATACCCCCGCTGCCCGTTCCAGCCTCAATCAGGTAGTATGAAATTTTACCAAATACGGCCACCGTTTTCACCCCATTAAATGGAAGGGCTTTATTTTCATTTTTAAGCAGCACCATTCCCTCCGATCCTGCCTCTCTGGCAATCTTTGCGTGAGCCTCCAAATCGGGCTTCAGCGATGGGATATAGCCCTTAGCCCATGGCGAATTTAGCTTAAGCTGCATATTGTAAACTAAGTTATTGCTGAGTGTACTTTCGTCAAGAGTTTTGTCTTTGAGTGCAGCCATTAGTTCGTTATACTCCTCCTTACTGCCACTCATCAGCATATTATTGCCTGCCCTTACCTTTGCAACAGCACTTCCATATCCGTCAAAATCGGTCATAAACAGTCCCTTAAATCCCCACTCCTGACGAACAATATCATTTAACAGTTCTGGTGTTTCTGCTGTATAGTAGCCGTTTACTTTATTATATGAAGTCATTATTGCTTTAGGTTTACCTTCTTTAACTGCGATTTCAAACCCATGCAGGTAAATCTCGCGCAAAGCCCTTTGGCTGATGACTGCATTATATATTCTTCTGTTCGTCTCCTGATTATTCGCCAAAAAGTGTTTTAATGTGGCTCCAATCCCATTAGATTGCAGACCACGGATGATTGATGCAGATAATTTCCCGGAAAGCAAGGGATCTTCGGAATAGTACTCAAAATTTCGACCGCACTTCGGGTTACGATGTAGATTTAGTGCCGGCATAAGTACAACATCATATTCGTACTCTAACACCTCATTGCCAAAAGCTTTCCCCACTATCTCCAGCATCTCCGTATTCCATGTTGCAGCCAGACATGTTGAGGTAGGAAAAGCCGTAGTGTACGAGTAATCCGTAGCTCCTGCAGGACGAGGGTCTCTGTTCACACCTGATGGTCCATCTGTAAGGTCAGAAGTCATAATGGAAAGCCGCGGTACTACCATTTTTGAATTTTGGTTAGCGATAATAATGCCTAACCCTTGTTCTATTGTTTTGGGATCAGTGGCCGGCAAAAATTTCCCATCGCCCACGGTTATGCCAATTTTTTCTTCGAGGGTCATGGCCGCGATAACCGTTTCAATTTTGTCCTTGCCCAATTGAGGTAGTTGATTGCTGCCTGAGCAGGATTGCAATACTAATTGTGCTGTAATCAGGAACAGCCCTCCAATTAAAAGATTTTTTCCTTTCATTTAATTATTTTAAGGTTTAATTATTTTTTCGGATTCACCTTTAAGGTTTTCTGATTTTCTGAATTGAAATCCATGAAACAATAAAAGCAGAAACCACGAATATAATATCCACAATAAACTTTCCACACACAATTTTGCAAAAAGACAAACCTGATACATTTAAATTTTCGGGATTAATTGCTAATCTTAAAAAAGAAACAACGACTGTTGACCAAACCAGAAGCAGAAACATGTTATACAACATATTTTTCCTCCGTTGAAAATAAGCTGTCAACACAGCGACAACTAATGTCATTAAAAAAATCAGGGCAAACCGGGCAGTAAATGGAGAGTTGGCTGTAATGTCAGGGTAAAAATCGCGGATCAGGTCGATTGCTGTATGACAAAAAGTTAAGGTAATCGCCATTTGCCAGGCAACAGTCGGGAAATGCATCACTGCAATGATGATGATTAGTCCAAAGAAAGCGAAATTGGACAGGAGTATTGAAATATCTCTTAATCCTACCATAGAGAAGCCCTTAGACCCTTTGCCTGTCTCTATTATAGGATCTAACCATAAGGAAAAAAACCAAAATATCAAAAGGCCTACTATAAGCATAACAGTAAATTCCTTCAAGACCGTTTTGGAAGTTGAGACTGTTTCCGCAGTAATATCTTCCTTTTCAGTGACAATTTCCCTCCTGCTGAGCCACGCTGCATATCCCAGGGCTCCTCCAAGCAACATACCGAAAGTAAATTCCATTGCTTTCCACCAGCTTTGAAAAATAACATCATTTGGCAAATGGCTACCCAGTACCATCCAAAAGCCGCCAAGCCCGAAACCTAATCCACCGCCTATTAATCCCCAACATGCAAAGCGGAAAATGATTTTAAAACCTGAAGTTTCAATTTTACTTTTAAGAAAAATCAGAAGAGTAATTGCACCGACAAGGAGAGCGCCCCACGATTCCGAACGTGGATTGGCGTGATCGGAGAAATAGATAACCATTGGCTGGTTGATGAGTTTAAAGCCGATCAACATTCCAGCTAGCAGCAATAAAAAACCTATAATTATTGTCTTCTTCGGTAAGCGGTTGTAAATCAATCCCATTCCTAAAACAATTCCTCCAAGCAAACCCCAGATCGCACCTTTCACAGTTATTCCGAGGGTTCCCCACCACTGGGTATCCGCATTTTTTAAAAAACCAAGCGTTTGACCGTAAGTCATTTCACCTCCCAACCCAATGCCAACAACACCAAAAACCACAAACACGGAAGCCATTCCGGCAGGAAGTTCCAATAACATAGATAAACTTAGAGCAACCAGCGCACCCGGAATCATGGCGCCAAAAGGGCCACCGCCAATGTGTCCCCTCAAACCCCATCCGAGCAACATGGTAATGGAAGGGAACACAATAAAAAGCCAGGAAGAATATCCCTCTTTTTTGATCATATCAGTTAGTTTTTTTCCAGTATCGAACGTTGTACCCGTAGAGTGAATAGTAAAGAATTACCAGGTAGGTTGGAACGAGCATCCAATAGGCATGGTGTGCTGACCAGATGTCGGACAAATACCCCCAGAGCAATGGAAGTATGGCTCCCCCTGCAATAGCCATAATCATTAAAGCTGAACCTAATTTTAAGAAACGACCGAGGTTGTGAATGGCAAGAGGCCAGATGGCGGGCCAGATCAGTGAATTCGACAGCCCGAGAAGAGCAACAAATAAAATGGTTAAGGGTAACTGAATATTAACCAGCGGCAGCGTTATTGTTAATGATACCGGGACCATCATGGCTGAGATAGTAAATACCATTCCCAACACGGCCGAAACAATAAGAACGGTGTGATAGGAAACCACTTTAGGAATCAACAGTATTCCTAGAACGTAACCAATCAGCATGGTTATCATAACCATGGTTGTATAGGATTTGGCCGAATCAATGGGTACTCCCAGTGAAAGACCATAACCAACAATTGTATTTCCAGCTATTACTTCGGCACCAACATAAAAAAACAAGGCAACCACGCCAAGAATCAGATGTGGATATTGGAAAATACTGGTCCTTGTATCCGGTTTATGATCAGCAGCCTCATCCTTCTCTTCATCAATCTCAGGCAATGGGGAGAACTTTACAAAAATTCCCAATGCTAAAAGAATCAATGTCATAACTATGTAGGGTCCGATAACCCGACGGGCCAGACCATCAAGCGCTATAGTCTGCGCTGATTGTTCCATTGATTTAAGATTGGCAACAAAAGCATCACCATCGTTCAGAATGTAATAAGCGAGAATCAGAGGGCCGATGGCGCCGGCCAGATTATTGCAGATTCCCATGATACTGAAACGCACCGCCGCAGTCTCTCTCCGTCCGAGAATCGTAATGTATGGATTTACAGCGGTTTGTAGAATCGCCAGCCCGGTTCCCATAACAAACAATCCTATCAGAAAAATCGGAAAGGTTCGGAGCAAGGCAGCAGGAACAAAGATCAGGGTTCCCACAGCCATAATTATCAGGCCCAGCATAATGCCCGACTTGAATCCGGTTTTCACCAGAATCCATGAAGATGGCAATGCCATTAATGCATAGGAAATGTAAAATGCAAAGGCTACAAATACTGCCTGAAAGTTAGTCAGCTCGCAGGAAATCTGGAGGTATGGAATTAATATCCCGTTGAGCCACGTTACAAAGCCGAAAATGAAAAATAATGCCCCAATAATGCTGATCGATAAAATATATCCATTCTTATTGGTTGCAGTGGGTGAGTTCATAAAAGGGAACTTAAATGTGCAATTACAATTTGATAAAAATATTTTTCTTATGCAGGATGTAGGCAGGAATAAACAACACACCTACATACATCAGCGCATAGACCATGCTCACGAATTTAGGCGCGTCAACAATGGATGTGAAAAAATTACAGAAATGTTCATTTAAACTGCTTCCTGCAATTTTAAGCCCATAAAACAGCAGCGCGAAAATATCAGCCAGAACATAAATGGTTATTGCGTTGGATCCATATATCACGCCAAATTGCGCAGATTTCTTATATTGAAGAATATCAACCAGAAAGATTGAAGCTGCAAGCGTCATACAAGCCATTCCTGATGTAAACAGGACAAAAGAGCTGGTCCATAGATTTTCATTTAACGGGAAAATCCAGTTCCAGACTACCCCAACGATGGTTGCTATAAATCCGGTGGTAAACAGATAGATCACCTTGTATTCCTGTGATTTTACTTTCAATAATAATGTTCCGGCCAACATACCTGTGATACCTGTAACAATGGAAGGGAATGTGCTTAATATTCCTTCCGGATCCCAGTTTCCCTGCCACATTTTACCAGGCAGAAATTTACTATCAATCCAAGCCGCCAGATTTATTCCAGGTTCTAACATTACTTTGCCATAGCCCGGGGTAGGAATAAGAGTCATTGCAAGCCAGTAAACGATTAGGACCACAGCTCCTATGATGGCTTGCGTTTTCCAACGTGTATTCAGGAAAAGGAAACCGCAAACCAGGAATACGATGGCGATCCTGTGCAATGTGCCGGTGTAGCGAATATCTGCAAAATTAAAATCAGGGATTAATCCTAAAATATTTAAGAACATTCCAACCGCGAATATCTTCAGAGACCTGCCAATAAGTCTGGGGTACATCTTTGAAGAACTCATGCCGGCATCCAGCCTTTTTGTATAGGCAAAAGCAATGGCAACACCCACAATAAATAAAAAGAATGGAGCAATCAAATCCGTGGGTGTTATTCCATTCCAGTGAGTATGCTTAAGGGGTGCATAAACATGTCCCCCATTACCGGGGAAATTCACTAAAAGCATTGCTGCTATTGTAATTCCACGAAAAGCATCCAGCGAAATCAATCGCCTGCTGTTTTCATTAAGGGTCCCGTGATTCATAGATTTTATCTGTTAGGTTAAATGATTGCAAACAATTCGCTGTATTTTGAGAATCCCTTCAGCAAATTTCTCCATATCTTCTTTTGTTCCAAGCATGGCATGCTGCAGGATCCAGACGGCTTCTTCATAACAGGCCTTTTCAGTAACCGGGCAGCACACATTCGTGTAATCAACATATTCGGGAATTGCATAGCAGAAAATATTCTTTTTCTGAAATACCGGCTGCTTATACAGGGGTTCCGGATAGCCCATAAAGGAAGGAACTCCTTCGGCTGCCAGCATATTGGCAAATTCGACTTTTGGCAGGTTACTAAATTTCGATTTGTCGTACCTGAAGATAAACAAATGGTAGGTATGCAGAGTCTCTCCATGTCCACGTGTAAGGGGTGAAATACCTTCAATTTTTTCAAGCAGCGAATTGAGGTAAACCCCGTTTTTATTTCGCAACTGAGTTTGTTCTTCAAGGCGCTTTAACTGTTGAGATAAAAGTACTGCTTGGATCTGTGTTATTCTGTAATTAC
>JAUYBT010000238.1 GCA_030692905.1 Bacteroidales bacterium | reverse complement strand
ATCACTGACAGCTGAAGGCAAATACCTCGTGGTCAACGGAGCTCTCATAAATTTTGATCCGGTAAAACAACTCTCTACATTTATTGAACTTTCAGAACTGGAAAACATAAGTTTCGAGCAGTTGGAGAATGACTTTTTTATTAGAAACAATTTCCTGTATATCCCGCAGATGGACGTTAAATCTTCGGCTGTTGATCTGTTTGTGAACGGAAAGCACAGTTTTGATAATGATTATGAATATCATGTTAAGATGCTGTTATCGGAAATCCTGAGCAAGAAAAGAAAGAAAAGTAAAAGCAATATTTCCGAATTTGGTGTTATTGAAGATGATGGCCTGGGTCGCACTTCCCTGTTATTAAAAATTGAAGGTAAAGGAGAAACGGTTAAAGTAGGATATGACATCAAAGCAGCAAGCAGTGAGGTAAAGAACAACTTTAAATCTGAAAGGCAGACACTTAAAACTATTCTGAATCAGGAATATGGATGGTTTAAAAGCGATACTACTGTAAAGCAGAAACCGGCTGAGAAGAAATCGCGATTCAGGATCACCTGGGAAAAGACTGATACTGTAAAGACGACACCCGATCCTCCTGTTGTAAAAAAGGAGAGCGTTTTGTAAACTTAACCAGTATTTAAAAAAATATTTATAATTGATTTACAATATTTTAACACCTTTTATAACAAGCAATAATTAGCAACTTGATTTAATAAATACCCGAAACTTATATTGTGATTATTTTCCGTCATAAAACTCTCTGGAAGCTTTTTCTGCTTCTTTTTGCAGTACTCATCGGCATGGGTTCTCTAATATATACGGGGAACCTTGTAAGTAAACTGAAGGTTGAGGAGAGAGAAAATGTTGAGCTGTGGGCTGAAGCCACCAGACTTATATCTCTTTCTGATGCGAGCCAGAACGTTGATTTTCTCTCATCAATCATTGATAATAACAATACGGTTCCTGTTATTCTGACTGATGAATCCGACAGTATAATTTCCGCAAGAAATTTCGCTGCTGAAAGGATCGGTGATCCAACATATTTGAAAAAGAACCTTAAAAAAATCAAAGAGAAAAATGAACCAATAGTAATTGACTTCGAAAATGGTCATTTTAATCTGATTTACTACAAAGACAGTATTATACTTAGAATGCTTATTTTCTACCCATATATACAATTGGGAATAATTATACTTTTTATTCTTGTTTCGTACCTCGCGTTCAACTCTTCGCGAAAAGCTGAACAAAACCAGGTGTGGGTCGGGATGTCGAAAGAAACTGCCCATCAGCTTGGTACACCAACTTCATCTCTTGCCGGCTGGATTGAAATTCTACAACATAAATACCCCAAAATTTCAATTACCAAAGAACTTGCCCGTGATGTTGAAAGGCTTGAAAAAGTAACTGAAAGGTTTTCAAGAATCGGATCAAAACCGGCTCTGGCAAGCGAGAATATTGTTGCCATAATTTCCCGCACAGTTGATTATCTGAAATCAAGGACGTCATCAAAGGTTAGATTTATTATCGATTATAGCCTCAATAAAGAGGTTGCTGTTCCGGTAAATTCTGCCCTTTTTGAATGGGTCATTGAGAATGTAATAAAGAATGCTATCGACTCAATGGAAGGAACCGGGGATATCACTGTTCGTATTTCGGAGACAGAGAAAAATGCATTAATAGATATTTCAGATACCGGAAAAGGTATTCCAAAATCAGCATTCAACAAAATTTTCAATCCCGGCTTTACAACCAAGCAGAGAGGATGGGGTCTGGGTCTCTCGCTGGCAAAACGGATCATTGAGGAGTATCATAACGGACGTATCTTTGTAAGGCATTCAGAGGTCGGGAAGGGTTCCTGCATCAGGATTGTGATGAATAAGGATAAATTCTAATCACTATATTTGCAACTCTTTATGAAGAGGAAAGATATTGAGATAATGGCTCCTGCAGGATCGTTTGAATCGCTTATAGCAGCGATTCAGGGCGGTGCCGATTCCGTTTACTTCGGAGCCGAACAACTCAATATGAGAGCAGCTTCCTCAAACAATTTCACCCTTGATGACCTGCGAAAGATCGCTTCAATCTGCAAAAAAAACGGCCTTAAGAGCTATATTACAGTGAATGTCGTTGTATATGACCACGAAATTGAACAGATGCACCGGATAATCGATGCCGCAGTTGAAAGCGGGATATCTGCGGTTATTGCTTCCGACATTTCTGTAATAAATTATGCTTTTGCCTCCGGAATCGAGGTTCATCTTTCAACACAACTGAATATCACAAATACTGAAGCATTGAAATTCTATTCTCAATGGGCCGATGTAGCAGTATTGGCGCGTGAATTAAACCTTAACCAGGTCAGTTATATTTACAACAGTATAAAAGAGCAGAAAATAAGGGGACCTCGGGGGGAACTTATCAAAATTGAGATGTTTGCGCATGGCGCTTTATGTATGGCTGTTTCGGGGAAATGCTATTTAAGTCTTCATGAAAACAATAAATCGGCAAACAGGGGGGAATGCTATCAGACTTGTCGTAAATCGTACATTGCTACAGGTAAAGAATCTGGTTATGAACTTGAGATTGATAATGAATATATTATGTCTCCCAAGGATCTCTGTACAATTGGATTTCTCGATAAATTGATTGAGGCTGGTGTAAGAGTTCTGAAAATAGAGGGACGGGCCCGTTCTGCAGAATATGTTAAGGAGGTATCATCGTGTTATGATGAAGCCGTCAGTGCTATTGAAAACGGAACATACGACAAAGAAAAAACAGAAGCCTGGAGAAAGAGGCTTTCTACGGTTTTTAACCGAGGTTTCTGGGACGGCTATTACCTTAGTCAAAAGATGGGGGAATGGAACACAAACTATGGTTCAAGCGCCACAAAAAGAAAGGTTTATCTTGGAAAGATTACTAATTACTTTACAAAGCTTAATGTTGGCGAGATCAAACTAGAAAACGGCGATCTGAATAAAGGTGATACAATTCTAATCACAGGGCCCACAACCGGGGTTATTGAATATAATGTGGATGAGATACGTGTTGACCTTAAAGTGACTGAGAAAGCAATGAAAGGAGAACTCTGTTCAATTAAAACACCTGATTATCTGAGGAGATCTGATAAAGTTTATAAATGGGTCGAGTCAATAGAAGTTAAGAGTCAATAAAAGAGGTCGTTTACCAGGTTATCTTACCTGCAGCATCAAGTATTTTCAAAGCATTAGTTTCAATATCATCTGAATCTGTAGTTACATAAATGATATTCTTGTTGCTTTTCTTCTTTAATCCAAACATATACGCTTTATCGTAATAGTAAAGGGTTATTTCTATTGCCTTAGCAAAATCCCCCGTTTCAACCGCATTAATGGCATCTCTGGTGTTATCACCTCCAAGACGTTTGCTTATCTTAATAATCGATGCTTTCAGAGATTCCGCAGAGTAGGTTGAATATTCTTCCAAAAGCCTTGGTAATCTTGTTTTAACATCCATCATGAGAATAATGGCCGGGGTCTCCTGCATATTTAAATAAAGCCTCTCTGGCATGAATACCGAACCAATATTCCGGCTTTCATCTTCAACCCATAATGGAAGATTCCTGTTTATTTGCTTCCATTCATCAAAAAGTACATTTGCAAATTGTTCGGTAGATGGTTGAGGCGGTTGTCCAAGAGATCCGAAAGCAGAACCTTTGTGATTTGCAAGTCCTTCAAGATCGATCACCTGCTGACCACATCCTTTCAGATATTTGAGAAGATGTGTTTTGCTGCTTCCTGTCATTCCTCCCAGGACGATCATTTTTCTTTTCTCAGAAAGGCTCTCAAGAACATGATGACGGTACGACTTATATCCTCCCTCCAGGACTTCTGTATCAATATCGCCTAATGAAAAGAGCCAGGCCATCGCTTCCGATCTCATACCTCCCCTCCAGCAATGGACCAAAAGTTTACCGTTTTTTGCAATCTTCAAAGCCTGTTCCAGTTTTGAAGACATGGTCGGCCCTGTATGTTTCAGCCCCTCAAGAATTGCGGGTATACGTCCCTTTTTTTTATATATTGTGCCAACGGCCTCTCTCTCCTTATCATCAAAAAGCGGAATGTTGATTGCTCCCGGAATATTGCCCGTATTAAATTCCGAAGGAGACCTTACATCAATAACAGGTATGCTTTCGGCAAGTTCCAGAAACTTTACAACATTAATTTTCTCTAAAGCCATGATTTCATCTTGATTCCGGAATTTACAATATTTATCAATTCACCTGTACTTGCGGTTATCTCCTTCCATGATATTAAGATAGCTTCTGTAACGGAGAAAATCTATTCCGCCTTTTTCCACAGCACTCCTCACTGCACATCCCGGTTCATCAAGGTGGAGACAATTATTGAACCTGCACTCTTTTGATACTCTGAATATTTCGCGGAAAAAATGGTAAATCTCATTCCGTTCCATATCAACAACACCAAATCCTCTAATTCCCGGAGTATCAATTACAAATCCGCCAAATGGCATCTGATGCATTTCAGGAAAGGTTGTAATATGCTTTCCCTGTTTATGATAATAAGATATCTCCGCTGTTTTTAGATTCAGAGCTGGATTAAAAGAGTTTAAGAGGGTTGTTTTACCGACACCTGAATTGCCGGAGATAAGGCTGATCTTGTCCTTCATTAACAACTTGAGAGTTTCAAGATTGGTCATGTCGTGTAAAGAGAGTCTGATACATTCATAACCAATTTTAGAGTACATGGATTCAAGGTATTCCATTTTGGCAAGGTCATCTTCGCCATACAGATCTGTTTTATTAATAATAATCTTCGCTGGGACCCTGTAAGCTTCGGCGGTTATCAGAAACCTGTCGATAAATTCTACAGCTGTCTCAGGTAGAATAATGGTGATCATAAGAAATACCTGATCAACATTAGCTGCAATTATCTGGGAATGTTTTGAGAGATTTGATGCTTTTCTTAAAATGTAATTTCTGCGGTCAAGCACTTCCGTTATTATGCCGGTATTATTCTTTTTATCTATTTCGAACAAGACATTATCTCCAACAGCAATAGGATTTGTAGTGCGCAATTCTTTAATCCTGAGCTTCCCCTTAATGGAACATTCAAGGATAATTCCTTCACCAAAGAGCACCCTGTAACGGCTTCCTGTAGATTTTAATACAACTCCTTTTCCCAAAAGATACTAATTTGGAACAAAAGTAAAGAAATTTGTTCCAGAAGATTAAAACCTGGATAAAAATCCCTTCAGGGGGAAGTGGATGAAAAATAAATAAATTACTTTGCTGATTAATTATCTGAAGCCATCAGAAGGAATGGTTTCATCTCAAAACTATGATAGTAAGGTCTCAGCCTTTCAACATTATAATAATCAGATACTTTAACTACTTTTTTAGATGATGTAACCACATCAATTGGGAGGTTATCATATCTTCCGTTCTTGAGAACTACAATTCTTCCATGTACCCCCTTAAGTATAAGATCAAGAGCGAGGTTTCCATAAGCCATCGGGACAATGGAATCCAGAGCATCGGGATCTCCTCCGCGTACCATATAACCAAGTTTCTGGTTAATTACATTTACTGTTTTCCCTTTGTTATATTTTCCCGAAAGTTCTTTAAGTTTTGCTGATACCATATCACCAATTCCTCCGAGTTTTGCATGACCATAAGCATCCTTTTCGCTGTCAGTAAAGATCATCTCTCCTCCTTTAAACATTGCTCCTTCTGAAACCAGAACAACTGAATATTTACTTGGATTATCATTCCTGTCTTCAACAAGAAGTTTTGTAAGCAGCTCAATATCAAACTCATATTCGGGTATCACACACCTGTTTGCAGCGCCTGCCATTGTAGGCAGCATAGATGTAAATCCGGCATATCTTCCGAATACTTCAAGGACCAGAATTCTTTCGTGAGATCCGGCAGATGTTCTGAGGCTGTTCGTCATTTGAATGGTTCGTGTAACGCAGGTGCTGAAGCCAATGCAGTAATCGGTTCCCGGAACATCATTGTCCATCGTCTTTGGTATTGCAACAACATTTACCCCTTTTTTGTAAAGATGAACACCATAACTGAGGGTATCATCGCCCCCGATAGGAATAAGATAATCAACACCAAGCCATTCAAGGTTTTTTATTATCTCCGGAGTAAGATCGTTTATTTCAGCATTATAGGTACTTTGAAGATGCTCAGGAACACTCTCTTTTGTCATGTGGCTGGGCCTTGTTCTGGATGTATGCAAAAATGTTCCGCCGGTACGGCCTGCTTTATTAACAATATCGTCCGTAAGGATCTGACAGCAGTTGCTGTTGTCTGCCTTGCTGTCCCTTATTAATTCGGTTAGACCAGCCCATCCCCTGCGAAGACCGATTACTTTATATCCTTCCCGGTTTGCACGGATTGTTACGGCACGAATAGCCGGATTAAGTCCGGGAACATCTCCCCCTCCGGTAAGAATAGCAATTATCCCTTTAGTTGTTTTCAGATTTA
>JAUYBT010000107.1 GCA_030692905.1 Bacteroidales bacterium | reverse complement strand
GTTATCCCCGACCCGCCAAACTCGACATGCTCATCGCGGAAGGACTTCACAACATCAACTGTGTCAAGGTATTGCCTTACAAGCTGACGCAATATTCCGTTGCCTTTACCATGCAGTATCCTGAGATTTCGATGCTGTACGATAAGAGCATTATCTATCAGATCGCGAACCTGGTTAATAGCCTCCTCGCCCCGTACACCACGAATATCAATTTCAGGTTTGAAATTAATATTACGTTGGACCATACCGGGATCGTTTTCCCTGTAAACCTGATTCGCCTTGAGACTCTTCTTAAGCTCTGACCTGGTGATTCTTTCGATCTTATCAACCGGGACAAAGAATCTCAGACTGCCGGTTTCAACCTGAACCATCTTATCTTTTATAGCAATTACCTCCCCGGCAGCCATTGTATCGATCATCCTTACTGCATCACCTGGTTTCAGGGGTTGTTCGGGAGATGCCACAGGCACCGGTTTTTCTTTTACCGGCTCCGGATCCATTTTAATCTTTTTTGCTTTTGAAATCAATACCGCTATCTTCTCTTCTGATTCAGTCTCAATAGGTTTTGTCTCCTCTACAACAATGTTTTTAAACTCTTCAAGTTGCTGCCTGACATCCTTCGTCTTTTCCTTTTCAGCCTGCGATTCCTTTATCTGCCTGATAGTACTTTCAATCATCCGGTTAGATTCTTTCAGCAACTGCTGAGCCTCATCTTTTGCTTTTGTTATGATCTCCTTCCTGAGTGATTTAGCACATGAAAGTTCCTTTTCATATTCATCCATCAGCTCCTCGAGCCGCTTCTCCTGCTGCCTGATGCTCTGCCTTTTTGTCTCCCAGTATCGCTTGTCGCGGGCAATATCCTTCAAGTGCCTGTCATAGTTGATATTCTTTACACCTGCTTTTCCTGAAGCTTCGGCAAGTATCTCTTCGGGCAGTCCGATCTTTCTGGCAATCTCAAATGCGAATGAACTTCCCGGTTTACCTATTGTAAGCTGAAAAAGAGGCTGCATGAGATGGTTATCGAAAGCCATAGCGCCATTTACCACTCCATCTGTGAGCGATGCAAAATGCTTCAGATTAGTGTAATGTGTTGTTATTACGCCAAAAACCTTTTCCCTGTTCAGCTCACCAAGAATTGCCTCGGCGATAGAGCCTCCAAGCATAGGTTCAGTACCTGTTCCGAATTCATCAATTAGAACTAATGTCTTTTCATTTCCATTTTTAATGAAAAACTTCATATTAATGAGATGCGAACTGTAAGTACTTAAATCATTCTCAATGCTTTGCTCATCACCAATATCAATTAGAATATTTTTAAAGATCCCCGTTTCTGATCCTTCTGCCACCGGAATAGTAAGTCCGCACTGCAGCATATACTGGAGTAGTCCAACAGTTTTCAGACATACCGACTTACCTCCTGCATTGGGACCGGAAATCAATAAGATTCTGTCTTTTTCATTAAGTATAATTTCAAGAGGAATCACTTTTCTGCCGGAAAGTTTCTCGAATGTAAGTGAGAGCAGAGGATGGATTGCCCTCTTCCAGGATATAAAAGGCTTGCTAACGATTACCGGTTTTATTGAATGAAGGCGGTTGCCAAGAATTGCTTTTGCTCTGATAAAATCGATTTCGCCAAGGAACATATTCGACTCAAGCAGATCGTCAATATATGGTCTGATATTTTCGGCAAACGCCATCAGAATCCTTACTACCTCCCTTTTTTCCTCATATTCAAGCTCAATTATATCATTGTTGATTTCAACGATCTCCTCCGGTTCGATAAAGACCGTTTTTCCTGAAGCTGACTGATCATGAATAAGGCCTTTGATCTTTCTTTTATCGTATGCACTTACAGGGATGACTCCTCTCCCGTTCCGGATAGAAACCGAAGTATCTGTATCCACAATTCCGTCAGATTGGGCCTGTTTAAGAATTGCATTCAGCCTTTTTGAGACCTGAATGCTCTTCCCGACAAGCTCCGCTCTTATCTCTTTTAATCTTGTGGAAGCATTATCCTTAATCACCCCGCGTCTGTCGATTATCCTGTCAATTGCTTCCAGAACATAAGGATAGGTCTTAACAGAACTGCACATTGATCGCAGAACAGGATACTTCACAGCATCTTTATTCCTGAAAAAATTAAGTATATTTTTAACAGTCTCCAGCGAACGTTTCAGGTCAAACACCTCCTGCACTTCGGGAAATGTACCTTCAATTCTTATCTTGTTGAGACAATCAGAAATCTTATAATAGTGTTCTGATGGGAAAAAATCTTCAAACTGCAATATCTGCTGAAATTCATATGTTGCTGATAATTTATGAGATAAAGAATCAAAGTCATCAACAAATTCAATACCATCAACTTTTTCCAGACCCATCGGACTCAGGCATTTTTCTATCAGCAGCTTACGAATCCGGTCAAAGCCGATCTTAATTTCAAAATTTTCAGGGTAAATCATATTCAAGTAAAAAGATAAAAGTAAAAAGATAAAAGTAAGGAGTAAGGAGTAGGAAGAATTCCCCCACTTTACGGAGTAGAGAGGGGGCGAGGGGGTGAGTTCATGATGATATAGATAAAAAAAATGAAGTTCTAAGCTCAAAGTTAATTATTGTTAAATCATATTACCAGAATTGGATAATGGGTTTCATTTTTTTCTACATTTGAAACTTCTGAAAACAAAACTTTAAAAATCATTAAATGAAAATCAAGAAAATCTCTGCCGCTTTTCTGTTTCTGTTTTTTCTGCCTTTATGGTTAATGTCGCAGAGTGAAAATGTTGACCTCAGCATGATTTACAAGATCAAGCAGGAAGGGTTAAAAAATTCCAGCATTGAAGACCTCGCTTTTTGGTTAACAGATTTTGTCGGACCAAGGCTTACTGCTTCCACCGGTAACAACCGTGGAAATGAATGGGCAAAGAAAAAAATGGAGGAACTTGGCTTCCAGAATGTAAGGATTGAAGCCGCAAGGGATTTCAGTCGTGGTGGCTGGGATAACCTGAAGACATATGCTGCAATGACTGCGCCTTACTACATAAATTTCGCTTGTAATCCTGTCGCATGGACAGGGAGCACAAACGGATCTGTGAAAAGTGAAATTGTACTTTTGGATGTAAAAGCAGAAAGCGACCTTGAAAAATACAAGGGCAAATTGAATGGAAAGATTGTTCTGATGCCCTCAGCAACACCGTACACGGTTAGTTTTGAACCCTTAGCCAGCCGATTAACAGATACACAGCTTAAAGATCTTTCAATGGCATCATCTTCGTCGCAGGGAAGAAGACAACAAGGTGATTTTGCTACAATGATGGCTCAGAGAGCTCTGCGCACTAAAATATCTGAATTCCTCAAAAGTGAAGGAGCTGCTGTGATTCTTAATAGTTCTGGCACATTCAATGTTCCAAGGTCAAATGGTGCAAACTATACTGCAGGTGCTAAAGAACCAATTACAGAATTGAATCTCCCGATTGAAGACCATGGTAGAATGGAACGGCTTTTGCGTCATAATGTTCCGGTTGAGATGGAAGTGGAAATACAAAATAAGTTCTTCGATAGTCCTACAGTCTATAATGTAATAGGTGAAATACCAGGTACCGATAAACTTCTTAAAAATGAAGTAGTTCTGTTGGGTGCTCATATAGATTCATGGCACGGAGGAACCGGTGCAGCAGATAATGCATCTGGTTGTATTGTAATGATGGAAGCTCTCCGGATACTTAAAAACCTCGATGTTACTCCACGAAGAACAATAAGAATTGCATTGTGGGGTGGTGAAGAACAAGGTCTTAACGGATCGCGCGGATATGTTGAGAAATATCTGGTTGATCCAAAGACTAAGGAACATAAACCTGATTTTGACAAATTTGCAGGATATTTCAATATGGATAACGGGTCAGGAAAATATCGTGGAATATATATTCAGGAAAATGAGCTTGTCAGACCGGTATTTGAAGAGTGGTTAAAGCCATTTGCCGATATGGACGCTTCAACTATCACTATAAGGAATACATCCGGCACCGACCATCTTTCGTTTGATCGCGTTGGACTACCGGGATTTCAATTCATACAGGATGATATCGAATATGACCGTGGATACCATACCACAATGGATACATATGAAAGGCTGGTAATGGCTGATCTTAAACAGAATGCAGTAATCACAGCATCTTTTGTTTACAATGCAGCAATGCGTAACGCTAAATTACCCGGAAAACCTGCTATGAAACCCAGGGAGGCAACAGGACAGAATCAGAGGATGCAATAATCTGAAATGATATAAATTGATATAAATTGATATTTTTTTATGCCCCTATGTTTTTTTAGTATTCATATCCTTCATCGATAACTGAATACGTTTTCTTTCAATATCCACTGCCAGGACTTTTACCATAACATGCTGGTGCAGCTTAACTACAGATGAGGGATCCGAGATATAGGTTTTGCTCATATTTGAAATATGCACCAACCCGTCCTGCTTGATACCAATATCAACAAAGGCACCGAATTTTGTAATATTTGTTACAATTCCCGGAACAACCATTCCCTCAATAAGATCTTCCATTGTATGGACATCAGCAAAACTGAATTCCTTTATCTTTGATCTGGGATCACGACCGGGTTTAGCAAGTTCATCCAATATATCTTTCAATGTAGGCAACCCTGTAACAGGTGTAATATAACGGTCGAGTTTTATCTCCTTTCGTTTATTTTCATTAGTTATCAATTCCTTTACATCACAGCCAATATCTTTCGACATCTGTTCTACAACATGATAACTCTCGGGATGCACAGCGCTGGTATCGAGAGGATTCTCAGCATTACGAATTCTCAAAAAACCTGCACTCTGTTCAAAAGCCTTTTCTCCCATCCTCTTAACTTTAAGAAGCTCTTTACGTGCTTTGAATGGTCCGTTTTCGGAACGGTAATCAACAATATTCTGCGCAAGCTGCGGTCCCAGACCCGATACATAAGTCAAAAGATGCTTACTTGCGGTATTCACCTCAACACCAACTGCATTAACACAACTCATTACAACATCATCAAGCGATTTTTGCAGTTTCTGCTGATCAACATCATGCTGATACTGACCCACTCCTATTGATTTAGGATCGATCTTAACCAACTCTGCCAGCGGATCCATAAGCCTTCTCCCTATCGAAACCGCACCGCGAACAGTTACATCATAATCGGGGAATTCATCGCGTGCAGTTTTTGAAGCTGAATATATTGAAGCCCCGGCCTCGCTGACAACAAAAACCTGGATATCATTCTCGAACTTAACCCATTTAATAAAATCTTCTGTTTCGCGGCTTGCAGTACCATTACCGATTGCAATAGCCTCAATCTTGTAAGCATCAACAAGTGACAATATTTTTTTTATCGACATTGCAGTCTCATTCTGAGGGGGATGTGGGTAGATTGTCTCATTATGAATAAGATTACCCTGCCTGTCGAGACAAACAACTTTACACCCGGACCTGAAACCGGGGTCAACAGCAAGAACAATTTTTTCACCCAGTGGTGATCCCAGAAGAAGCTGACGAAGGTTTTCTGCAAATACATTAATTGCCTCAATATCTGCCTTTTCTTTAGAAATATTTCTGAATTCGGTTTCCATTGAAGATGAAAGAAGTCTCTTCCAACTATCCTTAACTGCAGCGGCAACGAGGTCAGATGAAGCGTTCCTTCCCTTTATGAAAATTGAATCTAACATATTGAGTGCATTCTCTTCAACAGGTTCCACCGACAGCCTTAAGAAACCCTCCTCCTCTCCCCGCCTCATTGCAAGCAGCCTGTGTGACGGACACTTCTTAAGAGACTCTGACCAATCATAATAATCACTGTATTTAATACCTTCTGCTTCTTTCCCTTTTACAACCTTAGAATAAATGACTGCCTCTTTTTCAAAAAGATACCTAAGTTGTTTCCTTGCTTTTTCATCTTCACTTACCCATTCGGCGATAATATCAGATGCACCGGCAAGTGCATCTTCAACAGTTGTAACATCGTCATTGAGAAATTCTTCAGCTTTGAGAGACGGATCATTCACCTTCTGATCCATAATGATAACAGCAAGCGGTTCAAGTCCTTTTTCCCTGGCAATTGTTGCGCGTGTACGGCGTTTTGGTCTGTAAGGCAGATAGATATCCTCAAGTTCAGCCATAGTCAATGCTGCTTCAATTTTTTGCCTGAGCCCGGGAGTCATCTTTTCCTGCTCCTCAATTGACTTTAATACACTTTCCCTGCGGGCATCAAGCTCTTTGAGCCGATCGTACTCCTCCTTTATATGCATCAGTTTGACTTCATCAAGACTGCCTGTCATCTCTTTTCTGTACCTGCTTATAAATGGAATGGTAGCTCCGTCATCCATCAGCCTGATTGTGTTTTCGACCTGCCATTCGTGGAGTCCAAGCTTTTTTGCAACAAGTTCAATATTTCTGTTTGTGTTCATGATATTACTATTCAACGTAAATAACCAAACCTTTCAGATATTCGCTTTCGGGGTGATAAATATTAACCGGATGGTCAGGCGGCTGACTTATCTGGTGAATAATCCTGACATTGCGACCAGTATTGGCAGCTGCAGCAAAAACCGATTTTCTGAAGTTCTCTTTTGTAACCACCTGAGAGCATGAGAATGTAAAAATAATACCACCCGGCTTTATCTGTTCAATAGCTTTCATATTCAGTCTCTTATATCCCTGCAGAGCGTTTGCCAGAACATTATGATGTTTTGCAAATGCGGGGGGGTCAAGTATTATAACATCATACTGATCTTTAATATGATTCAGATAATCAAATGCATCAACCTGAAATGATTCATGCCTCGGATCATCTCCAAAATTGAGTTTAATATTCTCATTCGCCAATTCAATAGAGGGGAACGAACTGTCAACAGTATGAACAAGGCTGGCATTTTTCATGGCATAGACTGAAAATGCACCTGTATAACCAAACATGTTCAGAACATTCTTTCCCTCGGTAAATCCTTCAAGCAGTTTTCTGTTCTCCCTCTGATCAATAAAAAATCCGGTTTTCTGCCCGGTTGTCCAATCAATTTTAAACTTATAACCGTTTTCCGTGACAATAACCGGCCCTGAATTTCCATAAAGGAATTCATTTACAGCGATTATTCCGGACATATGCGGAATAGTATTCTCGCTCTTATCAAAAACTGCAATAATTTGATCTTTCATCAGTTCAGTCAAAATAGTTGCAATTTCCCTGCGTATCCTGTAAAAACCGATTGAATGCATCTGGATTACAGCAACACCATTATAAAAATCAATTATCAATCCAGGCAATCCATCCCCTTCTGCATGTATTAGTCTGAACACATTAACCTGAGGATTATCTATAATACCAAGTGATTTTCTGTAATTAATTGCTCTTCTTATTTTATCTCTGAAAAAATCAATATCAGGAGTTACCTGTTCAAATGAGAGAATCCGTACTGCAATGGAACTGGGTTGATAATGTCCGACAGCCAGAAATGTATCTTTATTATCAAAGACATCCACCAGGTCTCCTTCAGCAGGATTGCCATACATTTTTTTTATAGCTCCCGAAAATATCCAGGGATGGAATCTCCTGACTGATTGCTCTTTTCCTGATTTTAGGACTATTTTTACCTGTTCCACTTTGTTGATTTGTTTTTCGAATATAATTACAAAATATTCTAAATTAATTATTTGCTGTTAATTTATTATAAATCTGGTGGCACACCCACGCATCTGTTGCTGCATATACCTGCTGGGCTTCAGTAAGTTGCTCTGCTTCCCAGTTGGTTACCTGTTGGCGTTTGGATATTCTGATGCCAAGAACAATGGCTGCAAGTTTTTTCAGTCCCGAGCTCTGAATACCATAATCCCTGACAAAACTCTGCAGATCAACGAATCCGCCGGGGGAAAATTTCTTTACTCCTTTAAGAAACCTGATATCATCATGAACCGCAACTCCTGCTTTTATTACATTAGGATCGGACAACAATTTAATCAGCTCCTCAGGAAAGCCTATTTTATTGATCCGGAAGAGACATACCAGGTTACCTGTAGAAAGCTGAATGAGAGAAACTGAATTTTTTCCTCCTTTTTTGAATATGGGTTTAGTCTCGGTATCAAAACCGAGTAAATCTGATCCAAGCAGCTTTGGAAAAACTTCATAATAAGTTTTAAGATTATCTACAACAACAATCTCACCTTTGAACCATGAGAGCTCACAATCAGCAAGTTCCTCAAAAGTAATATTCTCCTGATACTTATTATTTACCATCTCCCCTGAATTCTGGTCCAGTCATAATAATTTTTATTAAATTGTGGTACAAAATTAGACATTTACGGTTAGGATTGCTTACCCTTTCCGTTTTTTTGTAAGGGCTGTCAGATATCCTTATTTTTATTGTCGTATAATGTAGAAAATTTGCACCATGCTTACCGGAAATTTTAAAGTTCTTTACGAACGGCTTACTGAATCCATCGATCAGAAAAGGATATTTCATGATCTGCTATATACTCTGGCTTTTGGAACTGATGCAAGTTTTTATAGGCTTATACCCAAAATGGTGATAAGAGCAAAGGATGAAAAGGAAGTCTCACTGATACTGAAGGAGAGTTCGAGGCTGGCAATTCCGGTAACATTTCGTGCAGCAGGCACGAGTCTTTCAGGGCAGGCGATTACCGATTCTGTATTAGTCATTGCAGGAAACAACTGGGAAAATTACCATATCAGTGAAAATGGCACTGAAATACGGCTGCAACCCGGATTAACAGGTGGACGTGTTAATGCGCTGCTGGCACCTTACGGCCGAAAAATCGGACCTGATCCGGCATCGGTAAATGCAGCCATGATTGGCGGAATTGCAGCAAATAATGCCAGCGGCATGTGTTGCGGAACAGCTGAAAACTCATATAATACAGTTGCAGGCATGCGGATCATCCTGTCTGACGGAACCCTTCTCGATACCAGAGACCAGTCAAGTAAAGATGTTTTCCGGGAATCACACCATCAACTACTTTCAGATATAGCCAGCCTTGCAAAATCAGCAAAAAAGAATACTGCCCTTGCAGAAAGGATCAGAAAAAAGTACAAGATGAAAAACACTACCGGTTATAGCCTTAATGCACTTATCGACTTTTCTGATCCTTTCGATATCATTGAACACCTGATGATTGGATCAGAAGGCACTTTAGGGTTTATTGCAGAAATAAACTATAAAACAGTTATTGAACATCCATTCAGGGCCAGTTCGTTTATGATTTTCCCTGATATTGAAAAAGCATGTCTTGCAGTTTCACTCCTTAAATCCACACCTGTTTCGGCAGTTGAATTGATTGACCGGGCAGGATTGCGATCGGTTGAAGACGAAACCGGGATGCTTGAATTTCTGAAACCGTTACAGAATAATGTTTGCGCTTTACTGGTGGAAACTGTAGCAGGTAATAAGGTTGAAATAAATAGAAATATTGAAATAATCAAGAATTCTATCAAAAATATTCCGGTTGAAATGGCTGTTGAGTTTACAGATATTCCGGCTGAATATGAACTTCTTTGGAAAATCCGTAAGGGCTTGTTCCCTTCAGTCGGTGCTATGCGCAAAACCGGAACCACCGTCATAATAGAAGATGTGGCTTTTCCTCTTCCCTCATTAGCCGAAGCAACATCAGACCTTCAAAAACTATTAAAAAAATTCAGATATGACGAAGCAGTGATTTTTGGTCATGCTCTCGAAGGAAATCTGCATTTTGTTTTCACACAGGACTTTAGCACACAGGAAGAAATTGAACGTTACGGTAAACTCATGTCTGAAGTTTCCGATCTGGTTATACATAAATATGATGGCTCTCTTAAAGCAGAGCATGGAACCGGCCGGAATATGGCGCCTTTTGTAGAAATGGAATGGGGAAAAGAGGCTTATCAGCTTATGAAGGAGATCAAGCATATTTTCGATCCATTAAACATACTTAATCCGGGTGTAATCCTGAATACTGACCAGGATATCCACCTCAGGAACCTGAAGCCGATTCCGGCAGCCAGCGAGATTATTGATAAGTGTACTGAATGCGGGTTCTGTGAGCCTTCATGTGTTTCGGCAGATCTGACACTCACTCCACGTCAACGTATTGTGGTTCACAGGGAAATGATGTCGCTGGCAAAAAGCGGACACGAACCGCATATTGCTGCATCATTGGCAAAGTCCTATTCATATGCCGGGAATAAAACATGCGCCACTGATGGTTTATGTGCTGTAAGCTGCCCTGTTAAGATTGATACTGGAAAGCTCATTAAGAACCTATGGGCAGAACAAGTTAGGTCTGGACAATATAAAGCCATTTGGATAGCCAACCGAATGAGCCTTGTGACTGCTACGGCGCGAATAGCACTATCAATTGTTAGTTTTTTTCATGCGGTATTGGGAACTACTGTTATGCGAGGGATTTCAGGTGGACTGAGGAAAGTATCCGGAAACAGGATTCCGTATTGGAACCCATTTATGCCTAAGGGAGCGAGAGGTATTAAGGCAAATATTGGACTCAAATCTGACAGTCTTCGTAAAGTAGTATATTTTCCCTCATGCATCAACCGTTCAATGGGAGTATCACGTGATCATTGCGAGGAGATGCAGCTTTCAGAAAAAATGCTTCATCTTTTGCACAAAGGGGGTTATGAGGTTATTTATCCTGAAAACCTCAATAATCTATGCTGTGGCATGGCATTTTCGAGTAAAGGATATACAGAGGCCGGAGAAAAAAAATCCAGAGAATTAGAAGCTGCGCTTATGAAAGCAAGCAGAAATGGAGAATACCCGGTACTTTGTGATATGAGCCCGTGTCTCTATACAATGAAAGAAAACATGAAATCAAACCTGCAACTTTACGAGCCTGTTGAGTTTATTACCGCTCATCTCCTGCCTAATTTGATTATAACGCCAGTGGATGAAGTCATTACTGTATTCCCTGTTTGCAGCATGAAAAAAATGGGGTTAGATGGAAAACTGGTTGACCTTGCAAGGATTTGTGCCACAAAGGTTATAGTCGCCGAAACAAATTGCTGCGGATTTGCCGGAGACCGCGGTTTCACATATCCGGAACTGAACAGGCATGGATTACGTAATTTAAGGACTCAATTGCCTGAAACCGTAAAACATGGATATTCTACTAGCCGTACCTGTGAGATCGGACTGAGTCTGCATACCGGAATATCGCATAAATCAATCGTTTACCTTGTCGACCAGGTAAGCAGCCCGAAAACAAACTTACAGGTATTAATGTAAAGCAGCTTAATCATTATGCTACCGGAAAAAGCAAACCACGTGCACTACAAGTTCGGAAAAAATAGAATCCGGGCTGCATAAACTTGGTTCCGAACTATTACAAATTCAACTTTAGCTTTATTGAGTTAT
>JAUYBT010000097.1 GCA_030692905.1 Bacteroidales bacterium | reverse complement strand
CGGAGCCCTTATTTTTCTGATCTTTATGTATTTCGACCAGAAAAATAAAATGGTCGAAATGGAAACTGTCCTTACCCAGGAAAAAGATTCCCTGGCAAATGAATTAAGACTTATGGTTGTAGGTTATGATACTTTAAAAACTAATAACGATAGTCTCAATGCAGGTCTGGCAAAAGAAAGAACTAGGATTGTCCAGCTATTATCAGTTAACGCATCAAACATCCAGTTGATAAAAAAATATAAGAGTGAGATCACAACAATGCGTGAAATAATGAAAAGTTACATTGTTCAGATCGATTCGCTTAATAGCAGAAATAAAATCCTTGTTGCCGTAAATACTGAAATTCTTCAGCAAATTACACAGGTCCGGAATACTAATACTGAGCTCTCAAAGGTCAAAGAGGAGTTAAGCACCAAAGTTGAAATTGCTTCAGTCATTCAGGCTAAAGACATTGTCGCCGTTTCTTTGAACAAGAAGAGAAAAGAGACAACACGAATAAATCTTCTCGATAAGCTCAGAATATGTTTCACTCTTCGTGAGAACCCGTTGGCTAAAGCCGGTCCAAAGCAGGTATTTATGAGAGTGATAAGACCCGACTCTCTTGTAATAACAAGCAGCCCGGATAATCTTTTTAATTATAAAGGAAATAAAACAATATATTCTTCCACCCGGGAGGTGGATTATTTAAATCAGGATGTTGAAATGTGTATCTTTCTGGATAATACAGGTGATTTTATAATCGGCAATTACAGTGTTGAGCTTTACCTTGAAGATAACATTATCGGCCGCACAAATTTTATGCTTTCTAAAAGATAACTAGACGTCACCCGGCATCATAAACTCAGATATAATATTATCGGATATCATCTTTCCCTGGTTTGTAAGAACCAGGGTTTTTTTATCCTGTTTCATCAATCCATAATCTCTGAATTTTCCGGCAAGATTTACAACATAATCATAACCCTCTTTTTCAAAAGTCTTCTCAATATACTCAAGATCAATGCCCCACATTGTTCTCAGGGACGTTATTATATACTCGTTAAAACGTGCTTTTATGTCAAGTTCTTCTTTTTCAAAAAATGATTTCCCGTTATTAACAGATTTAATATAACCCTTCACATCACTTATATTCCATTGGCGCGAATATCCGTTAAATGAGTGTGCCGACGGACCAAGGCCAAGATAATTGACCTGTTTCCAGTAATTTGAATTATGAACTGAAAAATAACCGGGTTTGCCGAAATTTGAAATCTCATAATGAATAAAACCGGCGGATTCTGATTTTTCTATAAGTGTATTGAAAAGGGATGCACTCTCTTCTTCTTCAATTTCAGATATCAGCCCTTTCTCCAGCATCTTCCCGAATACTGTTCCCGGCTCAAATGTTAGGTGATACGCAGACAGGTGTTTTATATCAAATGAAAAAGTAAAATCAAGATTTGAAGCCCATTCCTGAACGCTCATCCCGGGAATTCCATAAATCAGGTCTATCGTTACATTTTCAAATCCTGCATTAAAAGTTTCCTTAAGTGCCATAGCTGCCTGAACTGAGTTGTGTCGCCGGTTCAGCATTTTCAGATCTGAATCCCTCCATGATTGAATACCTAAACTGATCCTTTTAATATTAAGCTTCTTTAGACCGTCTAAATAAATTGAATTAACATCATCCGGGTTTAGTTCGACGGTTATTTCACAATTCTCTTCTACTCTGAAAATTTTATTTATTCCATCTAAGATTTTACCTAGTTCTTTTATCGAAAATACTGACGGAGTGCCACCACCAAAATATATAGTCGATACTGCTTCGGTTCCCAGATAATCCTGCCTCAATAAAGCTTCCTTCAGGAGAGTATCGACAAATACTGAATTATCATCAGATGAAATTATGTGATAGAAGTCACAATAAAAACAGAGCTTTTTACAAAACGGTATGTGTATATATATCCCTGCCATCATTTAAAAATGCAAACATGTAATTTATAAATAAAATACCATTATATTACTAAATTTGCATCAAACATTAAAATTGGTAAAGAAGAATATATTCTCAATTCTTGTGGCTCTGATTATTATGTATCTGAGCCTTGCAAATTCTGATACGTTTGAAGAAGTTTCAATTTTTAATATCCCATTCGTCGATAAAATTATGCACTTCGGAATGTATTTCGGTCTGATGTCGGTCATTATCTTTGAATACAGAAAAACCTTAAAAAGTACAGGAAGTTTATTTTTGATAGCTCTTATTCCTTTTTTCTATGGCATCTTAATGGAAATTTTGCAGTCAACTCTTACTACCAGCCGTTTCGCAAGTTTTTATGATATCCTTTTTAATTCAGCCGGGATTCTCGTTTCTCTTTTATTATGGCTATGGATTAAACCTTTGATAAAAGAAACGATCAGATAGTAATTAATTCTGCATTGTCTGACTTTTTTACCAGGTCATATATTGTTTTATTGCTGAATAGTTTAATAAGATCCGCTCTTGTCTTTTCATAATCCTCATGAAGCGGACAGTGTTTCTTATCCTTTTCTACATATTCACATGAGCCGTTATGCACAACACAATTGGTAAAAACATCATTTCCGTCAATTGTATTTACAATATCAAGTAAGGTAATCTTCCGGGGATCTTTTTCAAGGGAAAATCCTCCATGGGGCCCTTTTGAGGAACTGAGAATTTTATGTTTTGCCAGTTGCTGAAGAATCTTCGCAAGAAAAGGTGTCGGAAGATCAAGATCGCTGCTTATTTTCCTGATGCCGGTTTTTCCGCTTGACAATGGTTGACTTGCTATATAAATGACCGCCCTAATGCCGTATCTGCATGAGTTTGAAAGCATATTAATACATTTTTAATGAGATCTTGTCTATCCTTCTTTGATGCCGGCCTCCTTCAAATGATGTGTTGATGAATGTTTTTACGATCAGATATGCTTCAGATTCCGAGATAAATCTTCCTGGTAACGCACAAATATTTGCATCGTTATGTGCCCGGGCCAATCGACTTATTTCTTCATTCCAGCATAAAGCACTTCTTATTCCCGGATGCTTGTTGACAGTCATATTAATTCCATTTCCTGTCCCGCAAATAGATATTCCCATTTCATATTCTCCTGCAGAAACAGTGTTTGCCAGAGGATGACCAAAATCAGGATAATCAACCGTCTCCTCTGATGTACAACCTAAATCCTTAACATCATGCTTTTCCTTAATAAGATAACTTAATATTTTTTCCTTCAGGAAATAACCGGCATGATCTGATACTATTGCTATCTTTTTCTTTTTCAATTAATTGTCTTTTAATAAGATTTCTGCGAACAGAACGCAAATTAATATAATTGATTAATTAAAAGGGAAAAATATTTTAATATTTTTTAAGTATGCACATATATATTACAGTAACAAAAAAACAATGTAATTGTTTAGAAGAGATATGTTAAATCATATTATTGTTAATAACATGTAAACAACAGATGATTAAAATTCATAAACTCCTGTTTTTTCAACTATTTTATTTGTTTCATAGTATAGAATGCTGCAAGGAATAAAGTTTTAAGAAAATAAAGTAAAAATATGAACCTGAAATAAACCTTAAAAACTTTACTTTTGCTTCATTGGCAATATCAACAATCTTATCTTAATAGTTGTTAATTAGTTTACTAATCTGCTGATTTTCAAAAACGGTATATTTTTTGAGCTGTTGAAAAGTTGTTAGTACAGTTGTAATGATAAAAAAAACAATAAAAAACTGACTTTTATATCAACACTATTAACAGCATATTATTATTATCATAAATAAATTAAATATTTAAATATAAAAATATTATAATGTTAATAAAAAATAGAAAAGCAGGGTGAGGTGAAAATCATTAAAATTATATTGATTAAGTTTATCCATTAGAAATTTTGGAAGCAGAATGAAAAAACAATCATCAGAACACTATATATCAGAAATAAAAAGATTGAAAGCAGAAAAAAATGCAATCATTCTTGCTCACTATTACCAGACTGGAGATATTCAGGATATTGCCGATTTTGTAGGAGACAGCCTTGCTCTTTCACAAAAAGCGGCATCAAATAATGCAGATATTATACTTTTTGCAGGTGTTAAGTTTATGGCAGAAACAGCTAAAATACTTGCTCCGGGAAAGAAGGTGCTTCTTCCCGATATTAATGCAGGCTGTTCTCTTGCAGATTCATGCAAGGCAGTTGATTTTGAAGAATTTATTAAGAATAACCCGGGTAGAACAGTTGTCTCATATGTTAATACTACTGCTGAAATAAAAGCAATGTCTGACATTATATGTACATCTTCAAATGCAATTCAGATAATTGAATCACTTCCTCGTGATGAAAAAATTCTCTTTGCTCCAGACCGTAACCTTGGAAATTATGTTCTTAATAAAACAGGACGTGATATAGTTATCTGGAATGGTACGTGCCATGTACATGAAGAATTTTCTCTGGAAGCAATTCTTAAATTAAAGAAAGAAAACCCGGATGCTAAAATTATAGTTCATCCTGAATGTGAACTGCCCATCAGGATGGTTGCAGATTATATCGGCTCTACATCTTCATTATTGCAATTTACGATGAAAGACAATGGAAAATGCTATATTGTTGCAACAGAAGCTGGTATAATTCATCAGATGAAAAAGGAAAACCCTGGCAAAACGTATATTCCTGCTCCACCAAGAGATTCAACATGTGCCTGCAGCGAATGCAGTTTTATGAAGCTTATAACAATGGAAAAAATATTTAATTGTCTTAAAAACGAAAAGCCTGAAATCATTATCGATATGGATGTACTCCTGAAAGCTCAAAAGCCTATAAGAAGAATGATGGAAATATCTGAAAAACTTCATCTTTAAATCATGAAACGGATAACTATTTTAATAGTTTTTATTTTAATCTGTAAAATTGGTTCTGCTCAGGAAAACGGAACTTTAAAAGATGGTTATCAGATATTTAAATATCCGAACGGAACAATTTCCAGCGAAGGGTTAATAAAGAATGGAAAACCTGAAGGATTATGGAAGAGCTATTATGTTACAGGAATAAAAAAATCTGAGGGAAGAAGAAATAATTTTCTTCTTGACAGTATATGGATATTTTACGATCAGGCAGGCGACACAACAGAGAAAATAAACTACCTGATCGGAAAAAAGAACGGATGGTATTATAAATATAAAAAGGATCCCTCAAGTGGTGTTTATTTATGGTCGAAAGAGCTTTTTGCAGGCGACAGGAAAGAGGGTACTGCATCTATCTGTTTCCCCGATGGTAAAATCCAGCAGACAATTGCATACAACAGTGGAAAAAAAGAGGGTTTATCAAAGGAATATGACAAGGAAGGAAATGTAATAACCCTGCTTGAATATAATAATGACTTTCTTGTCAGCCGGGAAAGAATAAACAGAAAAGACAATAAAGGTCTGAAACAGGGCGAATGGAAGGAATTCTATCCCAACGGAGGAATAAAATCTGAAAAAACATATAAAGACGACCTCATGCATGGTTATTATAAGGAATATGATAACCGGGGAAAGCTTGTACTTACAATGCTGTATGAAAATGGCTCGATTGTGAAATCCAGGGTTGAAGATGAACCAGATATCGAAATAGCTAATATATATGATCAGGATGGAAAACTGATTTATAGCGGCCCCTACCGGAATAAAGTTCCTGTCGGTATTCACCGGGAATATGGAAAAGATGGTAAGGTTATTAATGCTTTCATTTACAACGATAACGGATTAATGCTGTCAGAAGGAATTGTTGATGAAGCCGGAAACCGCAATGGTAAATGGAAAGATTTTTATTCAAATGGGAAAATCCAGGCCGAAGGCCAATTTATAGATAACAGACGCTCAGGCATGTGGAAGTTCTACAACATATCAGAAAATGTAGAGCAAACAGGTACTTATAATAATGGCCGCCCGGACGGATTGTGGAAATGGTATTATGATAACGGTGCTCTGCTGAGGGAAGAGGAATATTTCCAGGGACAACGCGACGGATCATGCACGGAATACTCTGTAACGGGTGAAATTATTGCACAGGGACAGTACTCTGATGGTGAGAAGAACGGCCAATGGAAATATAAATCAGGCGACTTTGCAGAAGAAGGCAAATTTATCATAGGGTTAAAAGATGGTGTATGGAGAGCATATTACACCAATGGAAAATTAAAATCCAAGAGAAGCTTTGTACAGGGCAATCCCAATGGACAGCAAAGTTATTACTATGAAAACGGGAAAATAAAAGAAGAACAGTTTTTCCAGATGGGCATCAGGGAGAAAACCTGGAAGAAATTTGACGAAGAAGGAATGCCTGTACTTGTAATTGCATATAAAAATGATGTGGAGATAAGTATTAACGGGGTCGGAATTAAGCTTCCTGAAAGCGACACAAAGCTGATTAAATAGTTACTTTGCTTTATGGAAGAAAATCTCAACATCAGAAAGGACAATATCTCAGTTAATGATAAGGAATTTGAAAAGCAACTCCGTCCATTAAGCTTCAGCGATTTCAAGGGACAAAAGCAGATAATTGAAAATCTTGTTGTATTTGTGACAGCAGCAAAACAGAGAGGTGAATCTCTCGACCACGTCTTGTTACATGGTCCTCCCGGACTGGGTAAAACAACCCTGGCCACAATTATCGCAAATGAGTTGCAGGTTAACCTCCGCGTTACTTCGGGACCGGTTCTTGATAAACCTGGCGACCTTGCCGGATTGCTCACTAATCTTCAGGAAGGAGATGTTCTGTTTATAGATGAAATTCACCGTTTGAGCCCTGTTGTTGAGGAGTATCTCTATTCTGCAATGGAAGATTTCAAGATAGATTTAATGATCGACAAGGGGCCGAGCGCAAGAAGTGTCCAATTGACACTTAATAATTTTACTCTGATCGGCGCAACAACACGATCAGGTCTTCTTACTAGTCCGTTGAGAGCGAGGTTTGGCATCAAGTTCCATCTTGAGTACTATGACCACGAAATACTTACAGGTATCGTAAAAAGATCGGCAGGAATACTGAATGTCAGAATTGATGAAAAGGCGTCTGTTGAAATTGCAAGAAGAAGCCGCGGTACTCCAAGAATTGCAAACGCTCTTCTCAGAAGAATCAGGGATTTTGCCCAGGTAAAAGGATCGGGAGAAATAGATATCGAAATAACGAGATATGGTCTAAAAGCCCTGAACATAGACCAGCATGGACTCGATGAAATGGACAACAGGATTCTTTCCGTAATAATAGATAAATTCAACGGAGGACCAGTGGGTTTGACTACAATCTCTACTGCAGTAGGAGAAGAAAGCGGAACAATTGAGGAGGTTTACGAACCTTTTCTGATTAAAGAGGGGTATCTTAAAAGAACACCAAGAGGCCGCGAGGCAACTGAACATGCATATAAACATCTTGGAAAACAGTTCAGGCACAATTTGCCGGGAAAATTATTCTAAATCCAATTAATTATAAACATTACTGATCTTCTCAAGCCCTTTTGTATTTAAGATCTTGATTCTTCTTCCATTAAGCTCAACCAGCTTGTCAGATTTAAATTCAGATAATAACCTGATAACCGATTCTGTAGCCGTGCCTACTATGTTGGCAAGCTCTTCACGGGTAAGAGATATATTAAGGAATTGCTGATCATCAAGACCAAAATCATTAAACAGAAACAATAACACTTCAGCGAGCCGCTCCCTTACAGTTTTCTGGGCTATATCGGTGATAAATGAATTTGCCTCCCCTAATTCATGGCAGGCAAGTTTCAATAATTCGAGTGCATAAGCCGGATTTGTTTTAATAAATGAAATCAGTATTTCAGAAGGAATAAAACAAACCTGGCAATCTTCAATAACTTTTGCAGATGTACAGGCTAATTCATTACTCAGAACGCTCCTGTATGCAATAATATCCCCCTTCTTGGCAAAACGGATTATCTGTTCTTTTCCGTCAAATCCTGTTTTGAATACTTTAATAATTCCGCTGTTAATGCAAAAGAAACCACTTATCCGGTTACCCTCCTGGTAAAGAATATCCCCGCGCTTATATTGCCTGAAATCTTTTTCAAAATTGATAGTATCAACTTCCTCATGTGACAGATACTTGAAAATAGAGCCTGATTCAAGTGAGCATTTATCACACAACGGGACATGAATATCTTGTTGTTTCATTTCCTGGTTTCAATTAAGGTGCAAAGATTAAAATTCCCTTTGTTATAATTGTTAAATTTTTCTAAAATGCGGTTTTGAATTGATCCAGGAACCTTATATCATTTTCAAAATAAAGACGCAGATCATTAACCTGGTACTTTAGCATTGTAAGCCTTTCAATACCCATACCGAAAGCGAAACCAGTATATTTTTGGCTATTAATATTGCATGCTTCCAGCACATTAGGATGAACCATACCACAACCTAATATCTCAAGCCAGCCTGTATATTTGCAAACATTACAACCTTTTCCTCCGCAAATTTTGCAACTTACATCCATTTCTGCCGATGGCTCGGTAAAAGGGAAATATGATGGTCTTAACCTGATCTCAGTTTCTTTTCCAAACATCTCCCTTGCAAAGAAAAGCAGCGTCTGCTTAAGATCGGCAAACGAAACATTTTCATCAATATATAAACCCTCAACCTGGTGAAAGATACAATGCGCCCTGGCAGAAATCGCCTCATTGCGGAAAACCCTTCCGGGAGAAATGGTACGTATAGGAGGTTTTTGATTTTGCATCACTCTCACCTGAACGGATGACGTATGAGTGCGGAGTAAAATATCTTCGGGGCTGGAGTCTTCCGACGAGATTCTTGAAATGTAAAATGTATCCTGCATATCCCTGGCCGGATGCTCGGGAGCAAAGTTAAGTTTTGTAAAAACGTGATCGTCGTCTTCAATTTCCGGACCCTCGGAAACAGTAAAACCAATACGCGTAAAAATATCAATTATCTCGTTTCTTACAATCGAAATAGGATGACGCGAACCAGTTGAAAACGGAAACGATGGACGGGAAAGATCTGTTGCCTGAGAAATGTCTTCTGTGGTAAGCAGCTCCGATTTAAGAGAATTGTATTTTTCAAGTGCATTCTTCTTCAACAGATTAAGCTTTTGACCCACCTCCTTTTTCTCTGAAACAGCTACATTCCTGAAATCTTCGAAAAGATCTGAAATTATGCCTTTTTTGCTGAGATATTTCAAACGGAAAGATTCAAGTTCTTCCGGGCTTTTTACCGATAATGTTGAGACTTCTTTTAAAAGATCCAATATTTTTTGAAGCATTAAGAAATTATTTAATAATCAATACGAAGTTATTTACTGACAATTTTTATTTTGACAATTTTTATATCATTAACAGGTTTATCATTGCTGTCAGTGCTCACAGAAGCAATTCTATCAACAACATCCAATCCTTCAATTACCTCACCAAAAACGGTATATGTACCGTCAAGACGGGGTACTCCTCCGATACTTTTATAAACATTGCGCTGCTCTTCAGAAATTTTGAATTCTTTGTTGTTGGTAAGGAATTGAAACATCTTAAATGAAGCAATTTCCTGTATTTCACCATCTGAAATTGTTTTTCCCGATAAACGAACACTATCAGCAGTCTCCCTTATAATTTTATTGAATACACTTTGCTTGATATTACTGTTTATGCGCTGCTCTGCCAATGACAAATCTTCATCGTTATATTTCACTCCCTGTACGATATAAAATTGAGTCCCCGAGGACCTCATCTCCGGATTTGCATCATTACCCTCACGGGCTGCCGCCAGCGCTCCTTTCTTGTGAAAATATTGCATTGTGAATTCGGCAGGAATTGTATAGGTATTTAAAGAATCAGGCAGATTTGTTACAGGGCCAGACTTTGTTGCCGGATCTCCGGCTTGTATCATAAAGTCCTTAATTATCCTGTGAAAGGAGACACCATTATAAAAACCTGTATTTATGAGCTTTATGAAATTATCACGGTGGAAAGGAGTTTCATCATATAGTTTTATTTTTATATCTCCGAGAGTTGTTTTGATGGAAATGAAAGTATTATCGTTACCCACGGGAGCATTACATGAGATAACTAACAGAAGAACCGGAAGCAACAACACCTTTTTTAAAAAGATGTTCATGAAAATTCTTATTTGGTTAATAACGTTCTGCAAATCTGAATGCAAAGATATTTAACTTTGAACGATACACGAAAATATTATTTTTCAAATTGAAATATTTTCATCAAAACTAATTCGGGAAATCAGGGTTTGCCCCTTTAGAAGTATATTTGCCATCAAATATTTTATGTGAAAGAGGTCAGAAAACTTGCAGGTCAAACAATAATTTACGGGTTTGGTACCATCGTTCCAAGGTTTCTGAACTATGGTATTCTGACATTTTTATATACCAGGATCTTTGATAAAGCACAATATGGTGTTGTTACAGAGCTTTATGCATGGATGGTTCTGCTGTTGATTGTACTAACCTATGGTATGGAAACAGGTTTCTTCAGATTTTCGCAAAAGAAAGAGGATTATGAAAAAGTCTACAGCACAGCACTGATAAGTCTTTTTGTTACCTCTTGCCTGTTTGTTCTTTTAGCTTTTATTTTTATAAAGCCTGTTTCGGCAATACTGAATTACAGCAATAATCATGATTACATAAGAATGTTTGCTGTAATCGTGGCAATAGATGCTTTTTGCGCAATTCCGTTTGCAAGGTTAAGGAAGGAAAATCGACCTATCGTTTTTAGTTTTATTAAAATAATGAATGTTATTATTACCATTGGTGTGGTTCTTTTTTTACTGAAAATAGCACCGGGAATTTATTATGCAAGTCACGGTTGGTTCAGAAAAGTCTATAATCCCGATTATGGGGTTGGTTATGTTTATCTGGCAAACCTTATTGGAAGTGCAGTAACACTTCTAATGTTATTACCGTTCATAATTAAAACAAAGATTATTTTTTACAGAGTGGTATGGTTGAAAATGTTGAATTATTCATTTCCTCTATTAATTGCAGGCCTGAGCGGTTCTATTAATGATACTCTTGATAAAGTTATTTTACGCAGAATGATTGGCGAAGAAAAAGGTCTTGAAACTGTGGGTGTTTATGGGGCAGGATATAAGATTGCAGTTTTGATAGCTCTTTTTATACAGATGTTTAGATTTGCTGCAGAACCGTTTTTTTTCGAAAGAGCAAAACATGAAAATGCAAAGGAAACATATGCATTTGTAATGAAGTATTTTGTAATTATAATGCTTTTAGTATATCTGTTAATCAACTTATATATCTCAGGAATTCAATTTATTGTAGGTGTCAATTTCAGAGAGGCAATCGTTGTGGTTCCAATCATCAGTATGGCTTATCTGTTTTACGGAATTTATGTTAATCACAGTATATGGTATAAGTTGAACGATTTAACCAGGTTCGGTATATACATTACTCTGATCGGCGCATCCATTACTGTTTTGATAAACGTTTTACTTATTCCCGTTTATGGATATATGGCATCTGCCTGGGCTCACGTCGCTTCTTACGGTGCAATGATAATCATGTCGTTTATTTTTGCAGAGAAGCGTTACAAAGTGCACTATAATATGAAAAGGCTTATTCCATATTTTGTTATGGCAATTGGGATGGTTGTTTTTGGTAAGTTTTTTAAATATCCGAATTTATTTGCCGAACTGGCTATTAATTCAATTTTTATTATCATGTTCATTTTTTATGCAGAGTATAAGGATAAAATGCTGACAGTATTTTTCAGAAAGGAAGAAAAATGAAAATCAGAGTTATAAACAAATCAAAGCATGAATTACCTGCTTATTCTACCGATTCTTCAGCCGGAATGGATATAAGAGCGAATATCGATAATGAAATAGTTCTTAAGCCACAGGACAGAGTTCTTGTAAAAACCGGACTTTTTCTTGAAATGCCGGCAGGCTATGAGGCTCAGATACGGCCCAGAAGCGGGTTGGCTATTAATAAAGGAGTTACTATATTGAATTCTCCGGGTACAATTGATGCTGATTACAGAGGGGAGGTTTGTATTGTTCTTATAAACTTGTCGAACAAGAATTTCGTTATTAAGGATGGAGAAAGAATATGCCAGATGGTTATAGCAAAGCATGAAAAAGCCGAATGGATAAAGGTTGATAGTCTTTTAGAAACTGAAAGAGGTGCTGGCGGTTTTGGTCATACAGGAAAAGAGTAAAAATGAAAGCATGTAGATATTATATTGTTTTGTTAGGGTTGTTGATATTATTTATCTCTTCTTGCGGAAAGAAGATAGTTCCGGCTATGATGACAGGGAGGCATGGCAATAATTACGACGCAGCTGCATTCAATTATGTTTATGTTGAAGCAATAAAGCAAAAACTCATGGGTAACGGGGGTGAAGCCCTGAAATACCTTGAACAATGTATCAAAATAAATTCTGAAAGTGATGCTGCGTATTATCAGATGGCACAGATAGTACTATCAAATGGAGATATTAAGAATGGGAAAAAGTATGCAGTCAGAGCTTTGTCAATTGATAAGGAAAACATTTGGTATCTCATGATGCTTGCCGGAATGTATTATAAGGAAAGAAATCTGGATAGTGCGATAATTTACTATGAAAAAGCAGTAAAGAATAACCCTGATAAAGAGAATCTTAAATTAGCATTGGGAAACCTGTACTCTGAAAACAGTAATTTTGAAAAGGCAAAGATAATATTTGACTCTTTTGATAAGAAATATGGAGTAAATGAGAGCTCCACGCTATCTGCGATTAAAAGTCTGATGTCCGCGAAAAAATATGATGAAGCACTTGTTAAAGTTCAATTGTTGCTTAAGGAATACCCTGATGAACTACTTTACAACGGACTTCTAGCAGAAATTTACAGGGGTAATGGGCAAAATGAAAAAGCGCAGGAGGTTTATGATCAGATTTTGGGAAAAACCCTTGACAATCCCCAAACACAGCTTTCTCTTTGTGATTTTCTGATTACGGAAAAGAGGTATGATGAATTATTTTTACTGTTAAATACAGTTATTCTTAACAACAAGGTTACACGCGAAGATAAGATCTCATTATTGGCGCGGTTAATTGAACTACCTGAAATAATTAAAGATAAGGGAAATGAATTGATAATTGGTATTATGGTTTTGGAAGCAAATTACAAAGAAGATGATATCATCCCTCTTCTTAGGCCAGAACTAATGATCAGGCAGTCAAAATTAATTGATGCTTCTTTGCGTTTGGAAGAGATTATTAAAACGAAACCGGAGAATTATTATGCCTGGGAGAAACTACTATTAGTGTATCTTCAGCTGGGAGACTATATCAAATTAATGATTAAGGGAGAAGAATGTGCTACACGTTTTAACATATCATTTCTTGCAAAAGTATTATATGCAAACGGGGCACTTGAAAATGGTAAATATTCGATTGCATTGGAGGAATTAAAGAAGGCTGAAATACTGGCCGGAGATAATAAAGACAGTATTATACAGGTACTTACGATGAGAGCAGATGTATATTACAGGATGAAGAATTATACAAAAGCATTTGAAATATTTGAGGAGGCAATAAAATCCAATAGTGAGGAACTGACTGTTTTAAATAATTATGCATACTACCTTGCCGAGCAAAACATGAAGCTTAAAGAGGCTGAAGAGATGGCAAAGAAGGTAATAGAAAAGGAAAAAGGAAATACGACTTACCTTGATACTTACGCATGGGTCCTTTATAAAAGAGGGAAATTGAATGAAGCAGATAAGATTATGGAGGCTATTATAAATAGTGGTGAAAAACCTGATGCTGAGTGGTATGAACACTATGGCTTTATTCTTAAAAAGCAAAAAAAATGCGTTAAAGCAATCGAGAACTGGAGTATTGCGATAAAAATAGACAGCACGAAAACCAATTTGATTAAAGAGATTGAGAATTGCGGAAGATAAATTTCATATTGTTTCTATTGATATTAAGTACGGGATGTTCTGTAATTAGGAATGGAAGAAACAGGAATTATGGAGTGTCAGACGCGATAGTATCTGAAAAATTGTTTGAAAGCATTAGAAAACAGAATATTACATCGAACAGCTTTTTCATTCAAAAAGCTGAATTTTTAATTTCAAGTAAGGAAGGTGCAGAAAAATTACTTGGAAGTATAAAGTTTGAAAGTCCTGACAAATACCTTATAAGCATTAAAAGCAAAACAGGAATAGAGGCGGCAAGAATTTTTATATCTGATGATACAATTCTTATTAATGACAGGATTAACAGGAAACAATATTATGGTTCAACGCAGTATTTAAAAAGCAAGTATGGTATAACAACTTCTGTATTGCCGATAATATTTGGAGATTATATTGGCAATAATTTATCTGATAATAAGGCAATATGTTCAGATGGTAAATTGGATATTATCGGTACAGTAGACGGAATAAAGATAAAGTATGTTATTGATTGCAAAAAAGGGAAAATCATTTTAGCTATTCCTGAGAATAGGTTGAATGAAGAAGGAATTGAAATTCAATATTGTGATTTTTTCAAAAATGGAAATGTTCTATCTCCGGGGAAAATTGAAATAAAAGATTTTCAAAGAGAAACAACAGTAGGCATTAAAATTCAAAAAATAGAGTCTCAGTGGAGTGGAAAGATTGAATTTGTCCCGGGGAAAGGATATGAATTAATAAGACTTTTATGAAGTGTTTAGTGCTGTTAACAATAATGTTTTTCGTTTTTTACACTTGTTTGAAAGGACAAACGAAGGCAGAACTGGAGGAGCAAAGGAAGAAAACTCTCGACGAAATAGCTTATGTCGATAACCTGCTGAAAACAACTGCAAAGGAAAAGACAGAAAGCATGAGTGCAATAAAAATAATCGGCAAAAAACTTGATCTGCGGGAATCAGTGATCCGTGTAATGGGCAAGGAAATCTCATTATTATCAGAGCGGATTGAACTCAATGCTCTTGCAATTGAGATAATGGGGAAAGATATGGTAGAATTAAAGAACGATTATGCTAAGGCTGTCATTAATTCTTATAGATCCCAAAAAGGAAACCCTGAACTTGTATATATTTTATCTGCAAAAGATTTTAACCAGGGTTACAAACGTCTAAAATATTTGCAACAAATTACAAAGTTCAGAAGAAGAGAATCGGAAATTATTTCAGAGTTAAAAGAGCAGATAGAAACTTCAAAAGAAAAACTTCAGAATGATCTGTACAAAATTTCTGATTTAAAGTCGAGGGAGGAACAACAGAAAAGCTTGCTGCAAAGTGAGCAGGAAAGAAAAAAACAAATGGTTAAATCTCTGAGCAATAAAGAAAAACAATTAAAAAAGGATTTGGAGGAAAAAAAGAGAATTGCAAAAAGAATCGAAAATGAAATTGCCAGAATTCTTGAAGAGGAAAGAAAAAAGGCAGTAAGATCAGATAGTACTCCGGAGCAGACGTTAATTGGAGAAAATTTTGAGGAAAACAAGGGCAGATTACCGTGGCCGGTAGAAAAGGGAATAATAACAAGTCATTTTGGAGTTCAGAAACATCCGGTTCTAAAGAATGTAACAGAAAATAATATTGGAATTGAAATTACAAGTTCCGGTAAGATGACTGCAAGAAGTGTTTTTCAGGGAGAAGTAGTTAAGGTGTTCCCTATTCCAGGAGCAAATATAACCGTTATAATAAGACATGGGAAATATTTGTCAGTTTATGCAAATATTGTAAATGTAAAAGTTAAGAAAGGAGATAAACTTACCACAAAACAAGACATTGGAGAAGTATATTCTGATTCTGGTGATAGTTATAATTCTACTTTGAAATTTATGATATATACGACAGAATATTTGGATCCGGAATCATGGATTTCAAAAAATTAGAATGAATTATGTAACAAATACTTTCTATTTCAGTATAAAGGGTTGCATTTAAACCCGTATGAATAAAATAATAAAAATAGAATCGAGGCAAAGCAATCTGTGCATTGTCGAAAATGCAATAGATGAAGTTACAAACGAAATTGGAATCAAACAGGATAATTATGGAAAGATTTTAGTTTCTATTCTTGAAGCAGTTAACAATGCAATATTACATGGCAATAATTCAGATCCGGAAAAGTTTGTCCATATATCAATAGGCTTTAAAAGCAATGCGCTTAAAATAAAAGTTACAGACGAAGGTACGGGCTTCAGTCCTGACGAAGTTCCGGATCCTACAACTCCTGAAAACGTGGAAGCATTAAACGGGAGAGGCGTTTTTCTTATGTCACGTCTGGCTGACAAGATTATTTTTAGTAAAAAGGGAAATTGTGTAACTATGATTTTCAAAAACATCATATCTTGAGCATTAGGATATTTTATGATGATACCAGCTTCAGGCTTAAGGGTTGGAGAAAAGCCGTTAAGATCATTGAAAATATCATCGAGAGAGAGAAAAAAACCCCCGGGGATCTTAATTTTATCATTACTAAAGATGAATCTTTAAGAAAAATCAATGTTCAGTTTCTTGAACATGATTACAATACTGATGTTATTACTTTTGATTATTGTACTTGCGATATCATAAATGGCGAAATTTATATTAGCTTAGAAACTATTGAAAAAAACGCAATCAACTATAAAGCCAGTTTAAAAAAAGAGCTTTTACGCGTTATGATACATGGGGTTTTGCATTTATCGGGATATGATGATAAAACTGAAAAGCAAAGAGAAGAGATAAGGGGAATGGAAGATATGTGGTTGAAAATAATTGAAAGTTGAATAAATGGATTTTAATTACGATATAATTGTTGTAGGTGGAGGTCATGCAGGTTGTGAAGCAGCTCATGCGGCTGCTCTGATGGGAGCAAACATCCTGCTTATAACAATGGATATGACTAAACTTGCTCAAATGTCGTGCAATCCTGCAATGGGAGGAATAGCTAAAGGACAAATTGTAAGGGAGATTGATGCATTGGGAGGGATGAGCGGAATTATTACCGACAGAAGTATGA
>JAUYBT010000011.1 GCA_030692905.1 Bacteroidales bacterium | reverse complement strand
ATTCAATTTTTTATGAAGGCTAAAATTAAAGAGTTGTATAAGAGTCTTGTTTTTTTCGTAATTTGCACCAGCAAAAACTTAAAATCTCATCTGATGTCATTTGTTAAAGATAAGATACTTTATGAAGGTTTAACTTTTGATGATGTTCTTCTGGTTCCTTCATATTCCGAGGTACTTCCATGGGAAGTTGATCTCAGCTCCATGTTCACAAGAAACATCCGTATCAACACTCCTGTTGTTTCAGCAGCCATGGACACAGTTACTGAAGATGAACTGGCAATTGCCATTGCAAGGGAAGGCGGAATTGGCGTGATCCATAAGAATATGTCAATCGAAAAACAGGCTGCGCAGGTAAAGCGTGTCAAAAGGGCTGAAAATGTCATGATATTTGATCCGATAACCATTAATCTCGATGCCACCGTTGGAGAAGCTATGAATCTAATGAGTGAATATAAGATCGGAGGCATCCCTGTTATTGATAAAAATGGAATTCTGAAAGGGATTGTTACAAACAGGGACCTTAGGTTTGAAAACAATCGTTCCCGGAAGATAACGGAGGTCATGACTACCAGTCTGATCACAACAAATCATCAGACTAATCTGGAAGCAGCATCAAGAATACTTCAGAAGCATAAAATTGAAAAGCTTCCGATGATTGACGAATCGGGAAAGCTTATTGGTTTGATTACCTACAAGGACATAACAAAAACCAAAGACCGACCGAATTCATGCAAGGATGATAAAGGAAGGCTCAGAGTGGCAGGAGCAGTCGGGATTGCTGCTGACACGATGGAAAGGGTTGAAGCACTTATAAATGCCAGTGTCGATGCAATAACAATTGATACAGCTCATGCTTATACAAAGAGCGTCATTAATATTCTAAAGGAAATAAGAAGGAACTATCCGGGAATTGATGTGGTTGCAGGGAATATCGGTACAGCCGAAGCCGCTAAAAAGCTTGCTGATGAAGGAGCCGATGCAGTAAAAGTGGGTATTGGACCAGGATCAATATGCACTACCAGGGTAATTGCGGGCGTAGGGATTCCACAGCTGTCTGCAATTTATAATGTTGCAAAAGCTATCGAAGGATCCGGAATTCCGGTAATAGCCGATGGTGGTATAAGGTATTCGGGTGATATTATTAAAGCAATTGCGGCAGGTGCCGATTCAATTATGGCAGGATCGCTCTTTGCCGGAGTTGAAGAATCACCGGGGGATACCATCATTTATAACGGTCGTAAGTTTAAGGCATACAGAGGAATGGGATCCATAGAGGCTATGCAACAGGGTTCAAAGGATCGTTATTTCCAGGACATTGAGGATGATATAAGGAAACTGGTCCCGGAAGGAATTGAAGCAAGGGTGCCATATAAGGGAACACTTGCTGAAGTAATTTACCAGATGACAGGAGGTTTAAGAGCAGGAATGGGCTACCTTGGAGCTAAAAACATCAGCATTCTCAAGAAGGATGGAAAATTTGTAAGGATCACTAATTCCGGGATTATTGAAAGTCATCCTCATGATGTTTCCATCACAAGGGAGGCTCCTAACTATAGCAGAAAATCATTTGAATAACAGGTATCCGTTAATCCTGATGAAACCCACATGATTGACCCAAATCGCAAACACGTATGAAAATAATTTTTCTCAATCATGTGCGGTTCCATCCGACCTTAAATTAAAAATTATATACGGATGAATATCAGAAAATCTTTATTAATAATTATGATATTTCTATTGCCGGTTGTTTGCCAGGCACAGGATTTGAATAATAAAGTATTGATGACTACCAGGAATACCTCGTGAGTGAATGGATAAGACAATTAAAGGAAAAATATAGCGTTAAGATTGACAGTTTGGTACTTGAAGAAGTGAAGAAGAAGTTGAACAATGAATAAAACAGTAATTATACTATCAGCCATTTTTCTTTTAGTTGGTTGCACGAATAATAAAAACACGACTAAAAGAATTGCTGTTGCAGAAGTTGGTAAAGTTATCCTATACTACGATGAGATGCCAAGGTTCATCCAGCGCGGTATAAATGAGACTGACAGTGTCGCTATAATTCAGAATTATATTAATAAATGGGCAAAAAGAGAGCTCCTTTTGCAGAAAGCAGAAGAAAATTTATCCCCTGAATTAAAGGATGAAATAGCTAAGCAACTCGAAGAGACCAGGGCAAACCTTGTTATCTATCAGTACCAGCGGCAGATGATGCTTGAAAAAATGGATACGGTTTTGACCGAAACAGAACTGGAGAATTATTATGTCGCCAATGAAAAGAGTTTTATTCTCGGTTCAAATATTGTTAAAGCTCTCTTCATTAAACTGCCGGTTGAAACACCGGATCTTGATAAGATAAAATTACTGGCACGTTCAAATGAACAGGACGACCTTCAGCAATTTGAAAGTTATTGTTATCAGTTTGCAGAAAAGTTTGACGATTTCAATGAAGAATGGGTTCCGATGGAAAGACTTTCAGTAGAACTGCAGGAAGATATTGAAAACGAGGAAAATTTTCTTAAAAGAAATACCTTTTTCGAAACAAGCGACTCCATTTCAGTCTATTTGATCTCGATAAGAGATTACAGGCTCAGATCTTCGCTCGCCCCATTCGAATATGTAAAGAATGATATAAAGAGAATCATCTGGAATTCAAGGAGATTAGAATATATTCAATCTCTTGAGAACGGAATTTATAATGAAGCACTTAAAAAAAATAGTTTTAAGATATATTAATAATGATGAAGAGAAAATTAAGATTTTGCCTGGTTATAATAGGTTTGTTTCTGCCCGGCGTATTGACAGTAAATTCTCAGAAACTGGTCGAATCAGTTGCAGCGATTGTAGGGAATGAGGTTATCTATCTCTCAGATCTGGAGAATACGATCGCCGATCTGAGACGAAGCGGTAACAAAACTCCTGTCGATCAACTCAGGTGCAATGTGTTTCAGGAGATGCTGGTGTCGAAACTGTTTATTGACCAGGCCAGGATCGATAGTATCACTGTTACTGATGATGCAGTTGAAGGAGAACTAAACATGCAGATGAATGACGCTATCAGGCAGGCAAAAAGTGAAGAGGCCCTTGTTGCATTTTTTAAGAAGAGTATAGTTGAAATACGAAGAGATATTAAGAAAACCATGTTGGAACAGGAGGTTGTCAGAGAAGTTCAGAGCAAAATTGCTGAGAATATTACAGTTACACCAGCCGCTTTAAAGAGATTCTATTCTTCACTTCCAAAAGACAGTCTTCCGGTTATTCCTGCAAAATATGAAATAAGTCTGATACAGGTCGATCCTCCTGCTAATGAAGATAATAAAGCTGAAGCCCGTCAAAAACTTCTTGACATCAGAAGTCAGATCCTTGCAGGAAAGAGCTTTAATGTGTTATCGGTTATGTATTCTGAAGATACCGAATCTGCAAAAAACGGAGGTGAAATCGGATTCCTCACAAGGGGTGAACTTGAAAAAGAGTATGCCGATGCTGCATTCAGTCTCACTAAGAATACCGTCTCCAAAATAGTTGAAACTAAATATGGATTCCATATTATTCAGCTTATTGACCGCAAAGGCGAAATGGTTAATACCCGTCATATTCTTGTCAGACCAACAGTTAAACCGGAACAGTCAGTTAAAGCAATTTCAAAACTCGACAGCCTGGCCAACCTGATAAGAAAAGACAGCATCAAATTTGCAGATGCTGCTTTACGGTTTTCAACCCACAAAGACAGCAGGATAAACGGTGGCAAATTGGTAAGCACAAATCCTTCCGAGAGGGTCACCTGGTTCACTCTCGAAGAGTTGAATCCGGAGATGTATGTAAAAATCAGAGATATGAAGGTTGGCGAGATATCAGAACCTTTCAGAACAAACGATGAGAATAATAATGTGGTTTTCAGAATAATTAAACTCGATAACGAATTACCGGCACACACTGCGAATCTGAAAGATGATTATCAGAACCTTTACAATGCAGCTTTAATGAATGAACGGACTAAGGTTTTTGATAAATGGGTCAAAGAGAAAATTGAGATCACCTATCTTAAAATAAGTGAGGAATTCAAATCATGTGAATTTTTGAAAAAAGGATGGTTGAAATAAAAATTTTCAGGTACCTGCTCAATATATTTCCTGTCAGACATATA